>CANRFD010000133.1 GCA_947629845.1 uncultured Clostridia bacterium | reverse complement strand
ATGGTCGCCTTGCCGCAGTACCCCATGCCCGAGCGGATGCCGCCCACCATCTGGTAGACGATCTCCGAGACGGAGCCGCGGTAAGGGACGCGCCCCTCCACGCCCTCCGGCACGAATTTTTTGGCGTTTTCCTGAAAATATCTGTCGTTGGAGCCCGCCGCCATCGCCGCGAGGCTGCCCATGCCGCGATAGACCTTGAAGCTGCGCCCCTGATACAGTTCGATCTCCCCGGGGCTCTCGGCGGTGCCTGCGAGCATGGAGCCGATCATGACGGCGCTGCCGCCCGCCGCAAGCGCCTTTACGATGTCGCCCGAGTATTTGATGCCGCCGTCGGCGATGATGCGCTTGCCCATCTTGTCCGCCTGCTCCGCGCAGTCCATGACGGCGGTGAGCTGGGGCACGCCGATGCCCGCCACGACGCGCGTCGTGCAGATGGAACCGGGGCCGATGCCGACCTTCACGATGTCTGCGCCCGCGTCGATGAGCGCCTCCGTCGCCGCCGCCGTTGCGACGTTGCCCGCGATGACGGGCACGGACGGGAAGGCCTTCTTGATCTCGGCGACCTTCTTTATGACCATTGCAGAATGGCCGTGCGCGGTGTCGATGGCGATGACGTCCGCCTTGGCCTCGACGAGCGCGGCGACGCGCTCCATCGTGTTCGCCGCGGTGCCGACTGCGGCGCCGACGAGCAGGCGTCCGTTTTTATCGCGCGCGGAATTGGGATATTGGATGGCCTTTTCGATGTCCTTTATTGTGATGAGCCCCTTGAGATAGCCCTTGCCGTCTACGAGGGGAAGTTTTTCGATGCGGTGCTTGCCCAAAATTTTCTGTGCGTCCTCGAGGGTCGTCCCGACGGGCGCGGTGACGAGGTTTTCCTTCGTCATGACGTTTTCGATGGGCTGGTCGAAATCCGTCTCGAAGCGGAGATCGCGGTTGGTGAGAATGCCGACGAGCTTGCCCCCCTTGGTGATGGGCACGCCGCTGATCTTGTAGCGTTCCATCAGCGCGATAGCGTCTCTCACGAGGTTTTGGGGTTCGAGGAAGAAGGGATCGGTGATGACGCCGTGCTCCGAACGCTTCACCTTGTCCACCTCTTTCGCCTGATCCTCGACGGACATGTTCTTGTGCAGGATGCCCATGCCCCCCTCGCGAGCCATGGCGATGGCAAGGCGGCTCTCCGTCACCGTGTCCATCGCGGCGGAGAGGATGGGGATGTTGAGCGAGATGCCCTCGCACAGCGTCGTTCTCAAGTCCACCTCCGCGGGCAGCACGCGGGACGCCTGCGGGATGAGCAGGACGTCGTCGAACGTCAGGCCTTCCTTGATGATTTTGCTACTCATTGAACTCCCTCCAAAATCGTGACGATCTTCTCATAATATTCGTTGTGTTCAAATCCCCCGCCTGCGCCCTCGAGCGCGGAGAGCAGGGCGTTGCAGACCTGCCTGTCGTTTTGGGCGGCGGCAGCGGCCGTGAGCGCACCGACGGGATTGCCCTCGGGGAACTCCGCCGCGGTCTCGGCGACGGCGAAGGAGACGGCGTCCTCGCGGCCGAGCGCAAATTTTACGCAGGCGGCGCGGCCCATCACATAGTCGCGATAGGAATAGGCGGGCAGCTTTTCGCCGTCCCAATCGGAGGGAACGGTGACTTCCGCGCAGTACTGCTCGAAGCGCTCCCCGTCCTTCTGCAATTTTTCGAAGCGCTCCTCCGCAACGGAATATTTTCCGTTTTCGGCGGCGACCAAAAACGAGCGTGCAAGGCACTCCACGCTGCCCGAACGCTCGTACTCCTGATAGGCGTAATCGCCGCTGATGGTTTCCAGCCCCAGCGACGCGGTAAATTTCATCATGGCATAGGGCGCGCTCAGAGAGACGATGCCGAACACCGAGATGACGAGGATGAGCGCAACGCCGAAGGTTATGAGCGCGGTTTTGAGAATGAGCTTTTTCATTGGCTTCATGAATGACTCCGATATTTCACTCATTTTAACACATGCCCGCAAAAAAAGCAACCGAATGAAGGGCAAAAAGTCATACGCGAATGCACATTTTCATACGATGTTACGGTATGAAACGATATGTAACGGGTTTTCTTCTCATTTTGCTCGTTCCCCTCCTCCTCGTCCCGCTGCTTGCGGGATGCGGCGGACGCTATAATTACGCCGCGCATCTCTCCGAGGTGCGCTCGGACATCTTCCGCGCGGAGACGGAGGAATTTACCGTCACCCTCTCCTGCATTTCCCGCGAGTACCCCTACGCGACGGACGGCGTGACGTGCCCGATTTCCGACCTGATCGAGCTCTCCGTCGTTCCCCGGGAGATCACGCCCGAGACGTACAGCGTGTATGTGCTCGGCGAAAAGACGATGGGCGGCGAGGCGTCCTTCCGCAACTTCGCGGGCGATTGGTTCTATTCGGAGAGCGTGGAGAGCTTCCCTACCGGCACCGTCTCCCTGCGCATCGAGTGGGGCGAAAACGTGCGGGAGATCACGGCGACCTCGGTGCGGAACGAAGGGACGCTCACCCCCGCGCAGGCGCTCGACTTCGCCGTCGGCGCAGAAAAACAGTACGTCGACCGCATGATGCGGGACGGCGCCTTTTACGGCGAATTTTATGTGCGCCTTCTGCGCCGCGACAAAAATTATTACTACGTCGGCATCGTAGACAGGTCGGGCGGCGTGTGCTCCCTCCTCCTCGACGCCGAGACGGGCGAAGTTCTCGCAAAGAGAGAAAATTAGGGGCGGCGGCCCCTTCCCCTCCCATTCGGTTGACAGCCGTGAGAAAAAAGGCTATACTGTTATCGATTTTTCTCGGGAGGGAGCCATGGCGGCAAAGGGTCATAAAAAATTACGCATCGCGCTCGGCGTCGCGCTGGGCTTTTTTATGCTTCTGTTCGCATTCGGCACAAGCCTTCTCATCGCGAACGCCGTGACGGAGCGCTACGCCCGATTTGTTCCCCCCTATGCGCGGGAGGATCTCTCCGGGCTCATCGCCAAGGAGGAGTGGACGGAGGAGGACTACCGCACCATCCTGTTGCAGACGGGCGTGGGACGTTCGGCCGCGGACGAGCTGCGTAGCCGCGGGAACGCCGTCGCCCTTCTCATCTTTCAGGAAGAATTTTTCTACGAGGGGATCGTCGCGCACGAATTTACCGAGGGCACGGTGACGACGCTGCACGACCTCCTCTTTGACGAGAGCGGCGAGGCGGAGCGGTATGCGACCTTCGTCCCCCTCGAGGACGGCGACGTCATCGTCACCTCCTCCTGCCATACCTACGGCTGGCGCAACGGACACGCCGCGCTCGTCGTGGACGCCGCCGAGCAGACGGTCATGGAGTCGGTCGCCCTCGGCATGCCGAGCCAGATCACGGAACACGGCGCGCGGTGGTTTTTGACTTCCCCCAACTTCCTCGTGCTGCGCTTGAAAGACGCCACCGCCGAGCAGCGCGCAGAGATCGCAAAGGACGCGAAGGAGAGGCTGAAGGGCGTGGACTATTCGCTCACCGTGGGGCTGTTTTCCGCAAAGGATCAGTGCGAGAACGGCGCGGAGCCGCACGCCACCAACTGCGCCCACCTCGTGTGGCAGGCGTACAAGAATTTCGGGTACGACATCGACAGCAACGGCGGCGCCGTGTGCACCGTGCGCGACATCGCGAGAAGCGGGCTGTTCGAGGTCGTGCAGGTGTACGGCTTTGACCCCGATACGCTTTGGTGATTTTTTAATATATTGAATTAACATTTTTATTATTCCCTCCCCGCGCCCGTGCGCGTTCCCCCCTATGGG
>CANRFD010000132.1 GCA_947629845.1 uncultured Clostridia bacterium | reverse complement strand
ACTACTCGAGATCGTCCACGAATCGTCGGACGGCACGGGCATCACCATCCGCTATGAAGTGGACGATGTGACGCTCTGCGACGCCAAGCGGCGCTTCCTCTGCAATTCCCTGAAAGAGGGCATCTCCAACGGTCTCAGGCACGGGGGCGCCACGGCGTTCTGGTTTTCCTTCAAAAAGGAGGGCGGCCGCGTCTCCTTCCTTTTATCGGATAACGGCGCGGGCATGGAGATCGGCGCACTCAAAGAGGGCTTCGGGCTCTCGGGAATGCAGAAGCGCGCCGAGTCGCTCGGCGGGAACGTTTGGTTTGCCACGGAACCCGACGAGGGGTTCGAAGTTCACATTTTATTGCCGCTCGACGGCGGGGAGGAAACAAAATGAAGATCAAAGTTTTGCTTGCGGACGATCAGGCGATCCTTGCGGACGGCGTCAAGAGCGTGCTCTCGTCGTGCCGCGATATCGATGTCGTCGGCATCGCGTCGGACGGCTTCGAGGCCGTCACGCTCACGGGAAAGCTGAAGCCCCACGTCGTGCTCATGGATATCCGTATGCCCCACATGAACGGGGTCATCGCCACGCAGGAGATCAAGCGCAAGTACCCCGATGTCAAGGTGCTGGTACTCACGACGTTCGACGACAGCGACTATATCCTCAACGCCATCAACAACGGGGCGAGCGGGTATCTTCTCAAAGATACGTCGGCGTCCGCCCTCATCGATGCGGTGAAGAACGCCTACGCGGGCGATACCATTCTGCCCGCCAAGATCGCGCGGCGCATTGCCGACGCGGCGCGCATGGTCACGAGCGACAGGGAGTATAAGCTGAAGCGCAAGTTTTCGCTCTCCGACCGCGAGGTCGGCATCGCGCTCATGCTCTACGAGGGCTTCACGAATAAGCAGATCGCAACGGCGTTGAAACTCACCGACGGCACGGCGCGCAACTACATCTCCGCCATCTACGAGAAACTCTCTGCCTCCTCCCGCACCGACGCCGTCCAGATCATGAAATCCGCCCTCGAGGAATTCTAAGTATTCCCCGTCTCCCTTGTGGAACTGCCGCCCCCTCCCTCATACCGAGGCTTCGCAGAAGCCGAGCGTATCTTCCCTTTCCTTGCCCTCCTTGGTTGGGGTAGGCAGTTCCTTACCCTCCTCGGTTGGGGTAGGCAGTTCCTTCCAAGCCCCCTCCTTGGGAGGGGGCAGGGGGGGTGGGGCGTCTTGGCTCCCCCTCTTGGGGGAGCTGTCGAGGCATCGCCGAGACTGAGGGGGTTCTACACGTTATCGCGTCCTTCTCCTCGCCCTCATACCGAGGCTTCGCAGAAGCCGAGCGTATCTTCGCTTCCCTCCTCGGTTGGGGTAGGCAGTTCCTTGCCCTCCTCGGCCGGGGTAGGCAGTTACTTCCAAGCCTCCTCCTTGGAGGGGGGCAGGGGGGTGGGGCGTCTTGGCTCCCCCTCTTGGGGGAGCTGTCGAGGCATCGCCGAGACTGAGGGGGCTCTACACGTTATCGTGTCCTTCTCCTCGCCCTCATACCGAGGCTTCGCAGAAGCCGAGCGTATCTTCGCTTCCCCCTCGGCTGGGGTAGGCAGTTCCTTGCCCTCCCCCTGCGTAAGGGGGAGGGGTAGGGGAGGGGGTACGCCCTCACCTTCCCCTTGCCCGCCCGCACGTATTATGTCGTCGAAGGGCGGCACGAGCCGTAGGCGAAGTAGTGTATCTTTCAAACAAAAAAAGCGCGGCGATTTTCGCCGCGCTTCCTCATTTTCCTCATTTTTCTACACCGTTTATCGGTCTGTAAGGCCGAGGAGAAAATCGGCGGAGACGTCGAGATAGCGGCAAATAAGAAAGAGTGTATCGAGACTCGGCTGGCTCTTTCCCGCCTTGTAGTCGGAAATGCATTGTTTGGATACGCCTACCGCGCGCGCCAACTCCGTCTGTTTGATTTCCGCATAGCGCAAGCATTCCGTAAACCGTAGCTGAAATTTTGTTCCCATAAAATTATTATAGGTAAAAAGTACGTTTATACTTGACAAGTAAGTTAATAACGTACTATAATAAAGGAAAGAACGCTGATTTTTTTCAAGGTGGTTCTTGCACTTGCAAATGAGATTTTTGATTTTGAGTTGCGGCACGGGGGAAGGACATAACAGTGCCGCAAAGGCGATTAGAAATTACCTCTTGAAGAAAGGGGAAACCGCAGAGATCCGCGATGTGCTGTCATTCAAAAGCGAACAAAGCCGAAAGCGCATCACGGGCGCTTACGGAACAATCATAAGAAAAGTGCCGTGGTTGTTTGGATTATTATACCGTCTGGGTGCCGTTTATGATAGGCTCAAACTTCCGTCGCCGATTTTTCGGTACAACGCCGGCTATTCCGACCGTATCTATTGGCATGTAAAGGAATACTCGTTCGACGCCGTAATATGTACGCACCTTTTTTCCATGGAAGCGATGACGGCGATCCGCAAAAAATATGCCGAAAAAATTTTGAGTTACGGCGTTTTGACAGATTACACGGAAGTCCCGTTTTATAAGGATACGGAACTCGACGGTTATTTTGTGCCGACGGGCGAGGTGCGCGGTCAACTGATCAAGCGGGGGATCGTGGCAGAAAAGATCCATGTAACGGGGATCCCCGTCGGTGAGAAATTCGGGCAAAGAATCGAAAAGGGAAAGGCGCGGGAAATCATAGATATTCCCCCGGAGAAAAAAGTTATCGCCGTTATGACGGGCGGCGCCGGTTGCGGGAAAATAGTAACGCTGTGTAAAAAACTTGATAAGTTGACCGACGGGCACCATGCGATCTTTATTTTTACGGGAAACAATACGAAACTCAAACAGAAGCTCGAAGCGTGCTACGGCGGCGCGGAAAAATTCCGCATTTTGCCCTTTACGCAGGATGTCCATCTCTATCTGAAAGCCGCCGATGTCGTTTTGTCCAAGGCAGGCGGACTTTCCTGCACGGAAGTCGCCGTATGCCGTGTGCCTCTCGTGCTTATGAAGTCCATTCCGGGCGTAGAATCCGCAAACGTAAAATATTTTGTAGGCAACGGGCTCGCACTCTATTCCGGTTCCGCCAAAGGAGCCGCAAAATTGGCAATGGGGTTGCTTAAAGACGAGCGACTTGCGGAGTCTTTAAGAAGGGCGCAATCGCAAGCCGTCAATTCAAATGCTACGGCGGACTTGACGGAGATCATTTTGAAGGAGATGGAATGACGACCCTTTATTGGATCGCGGCGATCGTGGGCGGATTTTTGTCCGGCAGCGTAATGTACAGCGAACTTCTGCCGAAAATTTTTGAGCATAAAGATATTTGCCGGTTGAGCGACGACCGCAATCCGGGTGCCTTTAACGTCTTTTCGCAGTGCGGGGTCGGGCTGGGAATGGTCTGCCTGTTGTTCGATTTGGCAAAAGGGCTTGTTCCCGTCTTGCTCGTCGCGCTGTTTTTGTGCGTTGACAGCCCGTTTTTTGCAGTTGTCATGGTGGCTCCCGTCTGCGGTCATGCGATCGGGATGTTCAACCGTTTCCGCGGCGGAAAATGTATCGCCTGCTCGTTCGGCGTTATGCTCGGCGTCACCCCCGTCACGTGGATCGTTTTGGTATTGGCGGCGCTCTATATCCTGTTCTCCGCTCCGATCAAAATACGGTCGCATACGGTGAGAAGCGTCGCCGTTTTCGGACTTTTTGCATTGCTCTCGGCGGTGATCCTTTGCTTGCGGAAACTTCTCTGCGTCGCCATAGGCTGTTCGGCGGTCTCCGCCCTCGTTATCTTCAAACATTTTCCTTTTTTCGGA
>CANRFD010000131.1 GCA_947629845.1 uncultured Clostridia bacterium | reverse complement strand
GCAGGGGGAGGGCAAGACAACAGGGCTGCGCGGGTACTTCAGCACAAGGCACGCCTGCGGCGCCCTTTGCAAAAGGGGAAGCCTTGTGGGGGGAAGCGTGGTTTAGGGCGTAGCCCCACCCCTACCCCTCCCCCTTACGCAGGGGGAGGGCAAGGACGAGGTCGCAGGAGCATGGGTAAGATAAAAATAAGGTCATGTTTCGACACACAGCCGACCGCGGGTGCGGTCGGCTGTGGCTCAACATGACGTGATTTGTAGCCCCACCCCCCTACCCCCCCTCCCGAGGAGGGGGCGGAAGGAACGGGGCAACATAAAATACGTCACCCTGAGCTCTGTCGAAGGATGTCCGCATTATAATAAGGTCATGTTTCGACACACAGCCGACCGCGGATGCGGTCGGCTGTGGCTCAACATGACGTGATTTGTAGTAGCCCCACCCCCCTACCCCCCTCCCGAGGAGGGGGCAAGAGGCAGATTGCGGGGAAGAGGCAAGAATGCGAGGTTAGGCGGCGGGAAAGCGGAGGACGGTCACGCTGTAGGGCTTGAGTTCCTGCCCGAGCGATCCTTCCGCAAAGCCGACGACCTCCTTCCGCGGCACGACCTCCTCCTTGTTCGCCATGGTGTTGATGGCAAACCTATCGGATTCGGCGTTATACAGCTCGGTGAGATAGGCGTAGTTCTTGGTCTGTGCGTTTTGGATGGCGATGTTGAGCTTCATTGCGTCGGGGCTCGCGTTGACGACTTTCAGGATGAAAGAGCCGTCCGCCGCCTTGCTCGCCACCGTATACAGCTTATCGATGGTCTGCGACGTGCTGCCGCCCGCTGCCATGACGGAATAGGTCGAGGCGACCCCATCCGCGTATTCGAGGCGGGAGTCGGGCAGCCTGTACTTGCCCTGGTTCTGCATGAAGAGCTGCTGGACGTAGTAGTTCGCCGAGCGCAAAATTTCGGTATTGTTGTAGTACATCATGTCCACCGCCCACTGGTTGGAGGAGTCCGCTCCGCCCGCCTGTGCGTTTGCCCCCATATCGGCGACGCCGAACATGGGCGCGTAGGCAGCGAGCTTGATGATGTCGCCGTTGCGTTCGTAACCCGTCATCATTGCGGCCTCGGACAGGGCGGTGATGAGACTGTTTTTATACAGCGGGTACTGGTCGGTGCCCTCGTTGGCGGAATATTCGCCGACGAACACTTCGTAATAATTGTCGGGATCGCTTGCGGGGCGGGCGTAATCGTCGTACATCTTCGTCCGCGAGAAGAGCACCATGTAGTTGACGTAGTAGTGCTGGTCGACGACGCCGAAGTCGGAGACGGTATCGACGACGCCGTTAAAGACGGCTTCGTCCGCGGCGATCTGCGCCGTGCCCTTGGTCTGGTTGCCGTTTGCGCTGTAGCTCTCGCAATTGGAGAGGAACATGCCGTTGCCGACGATGGGCTTGACGTTGTACGTCTCCAGCGCGTTTTGGAAGGCCTCGCTTTGCAGGAATTTCCAATAGCATTTCTTGTAGTAGTCGTCGCCCGACTGCTCGTTGCCGATGCCGATGTAGTCCATGGCGAAGGGTTCCTCGTGGCCGAGCGCGGCACGGATGGCGCCCCACTTCGTCGTCTTATCGCCCTTGGCGAACTCGATGAGATCGATGGCGTCCTGAATGTAGTCGTTCACCTTTTGACCGTGGCGGCCGTTGAGCGGCTTGCCCTTGTCGCCCTGCGCCGCGCCGCCCATATCGGACAGGCCGCAGTTGACGACGGGGACGGCGCTCGCGCCGAGGTTATCGCAGAGCAGGAAAAATTCGTAAAAACCGACCCCATATTCCAAATCGTAGCCCCAGAGGTCGGAGTTCTGGGTGCGGGTGATCCACTCGCCGTGCGTCGTGGCGGTCGTCTCTTCGCCGTCCTTTACGAGCTTGTATTGGAAGGCGGGGACGTCGTCCGCGCCCGCCGCCGTGCCCGTCTGCACAGCGCCGATGCTGTTCTTCCAATCGTACACTTCGTAACAATCGGCGCCGCCGCCCGCGTAGTCGCCCTCGATGATGCAGCCGCCCGGGAAGCGGACGAACTTGGGCGCGAGGTCTTTGACGGCGTCGAACACGTACTGCTTGATGCCGCCCGTCGCGTTTTGCGTTTCGAGAGAGATGCCGTCGACGGAATAGGTGCCCGTATCGGCAAAGGCGAGCTCCAACTTGACGTTCTCATCTGCGGAGGCGTTGGCGGTGAGCGTCTGTTCGTACTTGATCCACTCGCTGCCCCCCTTCACGTTGACGGCCGCTTCGCAATACACCGTAGTGCCGTCGGTGACGCGGACGGTGAGCGTGGTGCCCTGCGCCGCCTTGATGAATGCGGAGAAGATGTACTTGACGCCGCTCTCCACCGCGATGGGCATGTGCGTCTGGCCGGCGTTGGAGATGCTGCCGTTCGCCGCCGTGACGGTGACGTTGGCATAGTTGGCGTCGACGTTCTTCGCGCCGTAATATTGTTCGCCCGAGAGCACACCGCCCTGCGAGGCGATGGCGATGGCCGCGCCCGAGGCCGTCCAGCCGCCCTGCTTGGAGATGAAGGACTCGAAGGAGCCGTTGTACACGAGGTTGTCGTCGAGAAGGTAGCCGGCGTAGTTGATGTCCTCGAGGAATACGCCGAAGAGCGTATCGGAGATGGTGTTGCGGGCGTTGATGTTCACCTTGCCGTCGAGCGTGAAGGTCGCGGCGGGATCGCCGAACGCGGCCGCCGTTCTGTCCGGTGTGACGGTGGGCTCGGTGGTTCCGCCGCCCGTGCCGCCTTGGTTGCCGCCCGTGCCGCCGCCGTTTTGGTTGCCGCTGTCGCCGCAGGCCGTAAGACCCGCAAAGGACAGCGCAAGCATCGATGCCAATGAAAGGCAGAAGAATGTTTTGTGCTTCATATCTTTTCCCCCTTAAGATGTTGGCTCTATTATAAAACATTCGGCGGAGATTTTCAACCGTTTGTGAAATATTTTACATATTTTTTTGGGGGAGACGGGACGGGGAGAAGGAGCCCCACCCCCCTACCCCCCCTCCCATGGAGGGGGCAACATGACGTGATTTTGTGGCGGGGCGCAGGATAAGGGAAGATTCACTCGGCTCCTGCGGAGCCTCGGAATGAGGAAGCTCCACCCCACCCCGTCCCTGATTACGGCGGCAGGTACCGCCGTAATCCCGTCGGCGAGGCCACGCCTCCTGTCGCGGCGCGCTTACAGCCCACAGGGCTGTTAAGCATGGTGCGCCGCTCCACCCCTCCCGCGGAGGGGGCAAGAGGACGTGATTTGTGTGACACCCCTTCAGTCTCGGCTAAGGCCTCGACAGCTCCCCCTCGAGGGGGAGCCAAGACGGGGACGCAGGGATGAGAAAACCCCTTCCGGAGAGGAAGGGGTTTGGTTGATTTTGCGGGGATGGGGGTCTATTTCGCGTATTCGACGCTGCGAAATTCGCGGATGACGTTCACCTTGATCTGCCCCGGGTATTCGAGCTCGCTTTCGATCTTCTTCGCGATGTCCTTCGCGAGGAAGATGGCCTTGGCGTCGTCGATCTGCTCCGGCTTGACGATGACGCGGACCTCTCTGCCCGCCTGAATGGCGTAGCAGCGTTCCACGCCGCGGAAACTTCCGCCGATCTCCTCGAGCTTTTCGAGGCGTTTGACGTAGCCTGCGCCCGTCTCCCTTCTCGCGCCGGGGCGTGCGCCGGAGATGGCGTCCGCCGCCTGAATGAGCACCGCTTCCACCGTCTTGGGCTCCACGTCGCCGTGGTGCGCCATGATGGCGTTGACGATCATCGCGTTTTCCTTATACTTCTTGGCGATGTCGGCGCC
>CANRFD010000130.1 GCA_947629845.1 uncultured Clostridia bacterium | reverse complement strand
CGATGGCCCTGTCGTACCCGAGCAGCGCGTTAAAGAGGGTGCTCTTGCCCGCATTCGGCCTGCCGCAGAGCGCAACGCGCACCCCCTCCTTGATCTTTTTCCCCGCCCTGTATTGGGAAAGGAGGGCGGAAATTTTCTCCCGCACGCCATAAAGCCGCGCCGCGATCTCGGTGCGGGAATCGGCGTTCAGCCCCTCCTCGGGGTAGTCGACGTCGGCCTCCACGCTCGCGAGGCAGGTCTTGATCTCCCCCTGCAGCGCCCTTCCCTCCGCGGTCAGGCGTTCGCTGTAGAGGAGATACCCCGCCCGCACCTGCGCCTCGGACGCGGCGTTGATCATGTCCGCCATCCCCTCCGCCGCGGAGAGGGAGAGCTTTCCGTTCATGAAGGCGCGGCGGGTGAACTCCCCCCGCTCGGCGAGCCTCGCCCCGAGCGACAGCGTTCTGCCGAGCGCCGCCCGCGCGATCTCCGTGCCGCCGTGCAGGTGAAATTCCACGACGTCCTCGCCCGTAAACGACTTGGGAGCGCGGAAATACACGCACATCCCGTAGTCCCGCAGCGAGCCGCAGTCGATCTCCCCCGCGTACATTTTGTTGGGCTCGTATTCGCCCGTCCGCGCGAACATGTTACGCGCGACGCCGAGCGCGCCGTCGCCGCTCACGCGGACGATGGACACCCCGCCGCACCCCGGTGCGGTGGCGATAGCCGAAATAAGACGCACAGTTTTACCTATAAGCGCAGATTGTTGCCCTTCCGCAAAATCTGCCCTTCCCTATAAATTTTGATTATATTCTACCACCTTCCGCGGCGTTTGTAAAATAAAATCGCACAAAAAAACATACGCCCCGAAAAATCGGGGCGTGCATTCAGAAATCGGAGAACGGGTTGTCATCCGGCGGAGCGGACGGCGGGGTATGGCCGCCGAACTCGTCGCCGAACGGCTCTTCGGGCGGGGCGGGCGGCGACTGCGGTTGGCGCTGCCCGGGATATTCGCCGTAGGGATCGCCGTACATCTGCTGCTGGCGCTGCATCCTCTGCCGCATGATGGCGTTGTAGTCGACGGGCGAATTGTTCCGCACGGCGAAGAGCACGAACCCGCGGGCGGGGAGCACCGCGCAGAGGAAGGTCATCATGAACGGGCTGCGCGCGTAGTACTTGCGGAAGAAGGCAAAGAAGAGCGTGCAGAACATGAAGATCATCACGAGGCTGAAGATGTAGATGACGATGTCGAGGACGTAGTAGCGCAGCGCCGAATAGACCCAGCCCACGCCCGCCAGCTGCATCGCCTCCTGCGAGAGGGTGAACACGCTCCCGCCGGAGGACTCCACTTCCACATAGAAATTGGCGTCCGTGAGCACGTAGATCTGCAGGGCGACGGAAAAAATATTGAGCAGGACGAAGGCGATCTCGCACAGCATCGTGTAGAGCCCGATGCGCTTCACCCGCGTGCCGAAGATGTTGGTCTCCCCCGCGAGCTTGCCCGCAAGATAGGTGTTCGCAAAGGGCAAAAAGCCCATCCACGCATGCTTTACGCCGGCGCGGCGGGCGAGCGTACGCAGCCCCAAGCCGCCGAAGATGAGCCCGAGCAGATACAGCCCGCCGCCGACGCCCAGCGTGATGTACCAATACAGCAGCTCGTTGGCGAGCAGCCCGCCGAGCCCCACAGGCCCCGTGGACGACGTAAGGTATTCGCGGATATACTGCAATATGAATTGCGGAACGGAGATCCAGCCGATTACACCGAAAAGTTCCATCTATTCCTCCATAGGCGCTCCGAAGGGCGAAGCGCCGTAATCTACATGTTCTAAAGTGAGCCCGCGGGCGGGCATCGTTTTTGCAAGAAGCGCGCGATCCCCCGTCTCAAGAGCCGCCCTTAAATTTTGTATACCCTTTCCGCACCCGATCGAAACAAGTTCGCCCGCAAGAATGCGCACCATGTTGTATAAAAAGCCGTTGCCCGTCACGCGAATTTCGTACAAATCGCACAGCGTTTGTGCGTTTTTGAAAATTTCGACGGAATAGACGGTGCGCACGCTCGTCTTTGCCGAGGAGCCCGAAGCGCAGAATGCGGCAAAGTCGTGCTCCCCCTCCAAAAGGTCTGCCGCCGCCCGCATCGCCCCGACGTCGGGCGCAGTTTTTACGCGCACCGCATAGCGCTCCAAAAGAGGCAGTTCGCTCTCCGCCGTGTAAAAGCGGTAGCAATACGTCTTTTTTTTCGCCCCGCGCGTGCAGTCGAAGCCCGCGGGCGCCGCCGCGCTCTTCAGGATGCGGACGTCGGGCGGGAGCAGGCCGTTGAAGCGTTCGCGGAGTTTCTGCGGGGGCGTGGAAGTTTCGCCGTCCACATGGCAGACCTGCCCCGCCGCATGCACCCCGGCGTCCGTCCTTCCGCTCGCCGCAACGCGCACGGGCGTGCCGAAGATCTCCTCCGCCGCCGCCTCGAGCACGCTCTGCACCGTCCGCGCGTTTCTCTGCCGCTGATAGCCCGAAAAATGCGTTCCGTCATATTGAACCAAGAGTACGTATCTCATACCGGCAGCCATAAAAACGCCTCGTAAACGTTGAAGAGCACCACGCCCGTGATGAGCGCCGCCCCGAAGAAAAATCCGATGAGATCGCGCCATGTGAAGCGCAATTTCTTGTACTTGGTGCGCTTTTTGCTCGCCATGTAGCAGCGGGCGTCCATCGCGTCGCCGAGCTCGTCCGCACGGCGGAAGGCGGAGAGGATGAGCGGCACCAAGATGGGCACGATGGCGCGCACCTTCTTTACGAGCCCCCCTCCCTCGATGTCTCCCCCGCGCGCCTTCTGGGCGTTGCGGATGCGTTCCGTCTCCTCCATGAGAACGGGGATCATGCGGAGCGCGATGCTCATCACGTCGGCGAGGATGTGCACGGGGATCTTGATCCATGTGAGCGGCTTTAAGAGGCTCTCGATCCCGTCGGTGAGCGAGACGGGCGTCGTGGTGTAGGTGAGCATGGACGAGCACGTCACGAGCAGCACGAGGCGGCACACGAGAAATGCGGAAAAGACGAGCCCCTCCTTGGAAATGCAGAGGATACCGTACTGCCAATACACCGTTTCCCCCGTGCGGAACAGGGCGTTGATCGCCGCCGTGAACACGACGAGGAAGAGCACGCCGCGGATGGAGCGCAGCACCTTCAGCACGGGCACGCGCGAGAACGCCACGACGAGGACGAGCACAAAGAGGCACGCCGCAAGCCCGTAAAAATTCCCCGCAAGGAAGATGGCGACGATGAAGGCGATCAGAAACAGCAATTTCAGCCGCGGGTCCATCTTGTGGACGAAGGAATCGACGGGATAGTACTGCCCGAAGGAGACGTCTTTCATGCCCTCTCTCCTTTGAGCGCGAGCACCTTTTGCACGAAGCCTTCCGTCGTGAAGTCGCAGTCGATGTCGACGCCCCGTTTACGGAGCGCGGCGCATATCTTGGCGGTGAGCGGGATATCCAGCCCGAGGGAGACGAGCTCGTCCGCCCGCTTGAAGAGCTCCCGCGGGGGCATGCAAAGCACAAGCCTGCCCTCGGAGAACACCGCCGCCCGCGTGCAATTTTCGGCGATCTCGTCCATATCGTGGGAGACGATGACGACGGTCTTGCACCACTCCCTGTGCAGGCGGTGCAAAAGCTCCATCACCTCCCGCTTCCCGAGTGGGTCGAGCCCCGCGGCGGGCTCGTCGAGAATGAGCACCTCGGGGCGGGTGACGACGACGCCGGCGATGGCGACGCGGCGCTTCTGGCCGCCCGAGAGGTCGAAGGGCGACATCTCCGCCACCTCGTTATAGTCCAGCCCCACGATCTCGAGGGCGGCGCGGACTGCCCGCTCCGTCTCCTCC
>CANRFD010000129.1 GCA_947629845.1 uncultured Clostridia bacterium | reverse complement strand
GAGAGCAACCTCATCGATGATACGTCGATGAAGGCCGACCTCATCCTCGCCAACATCACGGCGGAGATCCTTGTGGGGCTTGCGCCCGCCGTGCCCGCGCACCTGAACAAGGGGGGCACCGTCATTCTCTCGGGCATCCTTCCCGACCGCATGGACAAGGTGAAGGCGGCCTTCGGGGCAGCGGGGCTCTTCCCCATACGCGAGGAGCGGCGGGGCGAGTGGTGCGCCCTCGTATTGAGAGGGGCGTAACATGGCGCGGAACAGGTTTTTTGTGGAGAAGATCGCCGACGAAGTGCTATTGACGGGCGACGAATACCGCCACGCCAAGAACGTGCTGCGGCTGGGGACGGGGGACGAAGTGACCCTGCTCGACGGCAGCGGCGCGGAGTATTCCGCCATCGTCGTCCGCAGCGAAAAGAACGCGCTCGCCGTGCACGTTGTGGGCAGCGCGCCCTCGGACAGGGAGCCGCGGGCGGACGTCCTTCTCCTTATCGGCGCGCTCAAGGGGGACAAGACCGAGCTCGTCGTGCAGAAGGCGGTGGAGTTGGGCGCAAATAAAATAGGCGTGTTCTCCTCGCGCTACTGCGCGGCGTACATGAGCGAAAATAAGCTCGAGCGGCTCAACCGCGTCTCCCGCGAGGCCGCCAAGCAGTGCATGCGGGCGAGGGCGCCCGAGGTCGTCTGCTTTTCCGCCCTCGGGGAGGCGTTGGACGCGGGCGCGGGCTATGAAAGCAAACTCTTCGCGTGCGAATTTTTGGAGAAGAGCGAGGGGGAGATCGGGGGAAATTCATCTTCGTACTGCCTCGTCGTCGGAAGCGAGGGCGGCTTTTCCGAAGAGGAATGGGCGCTCGCCAAGCAAAAGGGCTACATGGGGGTCTCCCTCGGCAGGCGCATCCTGCGGGCGGAGACGGCTGCGATCGCCCTGCTCGCCGTCGTGATGGAGAGGGCGGGGGAGCTGAAATGAAGGCGTGCGTGTTCACCCTCGGGTGCAAGATGAACGAAGTGGAGAGCGCGTCGCTGATGCGGGGGCTCGAGGAGCGCGGCTACGAGGTGACGGATGAACTCGGGTACGCCGACCTCTACCTTCTCAACACCTGCGCGGTGACTGCCGAGGCGGAGAAGAAATCCCGCCAGGCGGTGGCGCGCATGCGCAAGTTCAACCCCGCCGCGCGCATCGTGGTGTGCGGCTGCGCCGCCGAGCACAGCGCGGAGGCCTTCTCCGCAAAGGAAGGGGTGACCCTCGTCTCGGGGGCGATGAGAAAGGACAGGCTGCTCGATCTGCTCGAAGAGCGGGGCGTCATCCGCGAGACGGAGACGGCGTTCTGCGAACTTCCCGCCCCCAAGCGCAACAAGACGCGCGCGTTTTTGCGCATACAGGACGGGTGCAACCGCTTTTGCTCGTACTGTCTCATTCCCTATCTCCGCGGCAGGACGCGCTCGCGCAGCGCGGACAGCGTAATTGCCGAGGCCATGGCGTGCGGGGCGAAGGAGATCGTGCTGACGGGCATCGACATCACCTCCTACCGCGACGGGGACACGGGGCTGGGGGAGCTGCTGCTTCGCCTGCGGGACGTGCCCGCACGCATCCGCCTCGGGTCGCTCGAGGAGGGCGTCGTGACGCAGGACTTCCTTATTAAGGCGAGGGAGGCGGGGAACGTCTGCCCGCACTTCCACCTGTCGCTGCAGAGCGGTTCGACGCGGGTGCTGCGTGCCATGAACAGGCGGTATACCCGCGAAGAATATCTCGCCGCGTGCGAAAGAATTTATTCGGTCTTTCCCGGCGCGGCCATTACGACGGACATCATCGCGGGATTTCCCACGGAGACGGAGGAGGACTTCGAAGCGTCGCTCTCCGTCATACGGGAGGCGGGGTTTGCGCGGGTGCACGCCTTTCCCTTCTCCCCGCGGGGAGGGACGGTCGCCGCCAAATTGCCCGATCTGCCCGCGGAAATCAAGCGGGAGCGCACGGCGCGGCTCATCGGGGAGGGAAAACGCGCGGGGGACTTCTACCTCGGCCGATTTTTAGGGAGCACGGCGCGCGCGCTCTTCGAGGAGGACGGCGGCTATACGGAAAACTATCTCCGCGTGTACGCTTCGGGTGCGCACGAGGGGGGCATGTACGAGGTTCGCCTGATAAAACCGTACCGTGACGGCGCGTATGCCGAAATCATCAAGGAGATAAAATAAATGGAAAACTGCATCTTTTGTAAGATCGTGGCGGGGGAGATCCCCTCCGCAAAAGTGTACGAGGACGGGGAGATCGTCATCTTCAAGGACATCGCGCCGCTCGCGAAGATCCACCTTCTGTGCGTGCCCAAGCAGCACTTCGCCTACCTTTCCGAACTCGACGACGGCCGCGCCGCGACGCTCGGCAGGGCGATGCGCAAGATCGCCGAACTCGCCCCCGCATTGGGGCTTGCCGACGGGTACCGACTCGTTGTGAACCAAGGGGAGGCCGCGGGGCAGAGCGTAAAGCACCTCCATATCCACATTTTGGGCGGGGAGCCTCTTCCGTGGGAAAAATAACGCAGGTATAAAATGCGGGAATGCGGTCAACAATCCTTCCGAATTGCGGGAGGATTTTTTCATGCGGAAAATACTTTATGCGCTCAAGGCCGCGGGGATCTTCGCCCTATGCCTCGTTTGCGCCGCGGCGCTGCTGCTTCTCACCCATGCCCCCGCGTTCGAGATGGGCGAGGCCTATGAAGTTTACTACGGCGCGTCGTCGTCCTCTCTCATGCGGCAAACGGACGCGCCGCTCCTCGAAAAACTTGGGGGGAACGTGGCGGGGGAGAGCGTGCGCTACGCTGGGGACAGGTACGAGGAGCTGAAGGAGCGCTACCGCGCGCGGCTGCTGTTTACGGAGGAGGCGGGCGGCACCGTGAATTATTACCTCTATTCGCCGCTTTTGGGGGATGGGGTGGAAATTTGCGGGCATTGCGTCAATCTGCACATCGCCGTAAGAGAGGGGACGACGGCTGCGGGGACGCCGCTCATCTTCGGCGGTTTTTGAAGGCATTGGAACGAAAACGCAGAGAAGAGAGCTGCGGGCGTATAATTTCGCCCGAGAAGGGCAATAACCGGCGTACATAATTCTTTCCGGGAGGACAATAACAATGAAGGAAGAAAAGACCAAAAGCAAAAAGAGGCTGATCTACTATCTCGTACTCGCGGTGAGCGTGCTGCTGCTCATCACCGCAACCGTGCTGACGGTGTATTTCGTGACGAACGGCGCAAACGAGGTCGCGGAAGTGCCGCCGCAGGGCGAACCGGGCGATAATTCCGGCGACGAACCCGCAGGCCCCGGCGAACCCGTGGGACCGCAGGATCCCGACGAGCCCACGACGGGGGAGACGGTGCGCTTCATCGCGCCCGTCGAAAATGCGACGTATACCATGGAGTATTCGCAGATCTACAATAACAAGGTCCTGCGCTGGTACTACCGCCACCGTGCCATCGATTACAGCGCAGACGAGGGCGCGGCGGTGCGTGCCATGAGCGACGGCGTGGTGGAGACCATCTACGAACGCCCCGAGACGGGCAAGTATATCGTCGTCGACCACGGGGACGGCATCAAGTCCACCTACCGCTTCATCGAGATCAAGGACGGGCTGAAAGTGGGGGATAAGGTCGCGCAGGGCGACGTCATCGGCGAGGTGGCGGCGGCGTACGGCATCGAGAAGAGCGACGGCACCCACCTTCACCTCGAGATGAAAAAGGACGGGAAGTTTGTCAATCCGCTCGATTATATCGACGCCGTGTTCGACGAAAAGTAAAAAATAGGGGACTTGTTCCCCCATTTTTTTTGCAAACAGTATTGATTTTTTGCGCGCTATGGCGTATAATACTGCTTACAGGAGG
>CANRFD010000128.1 GCA_947629845.1 uncultured Clostridia bacterium | reverse complement strand
CTTCGGCGTAGGAGTAAGAGGTTTTCCCGAGGAAATTCTTGTCGTCGGGCTGAACGGTAAACAGCGCGGGATACACGCCCGAGAGTTCGCCGCAATAGCGCAGCACCTTGTTCCTGCCGAGGTTCACCGTCACGTCCACGCGCCGCTTAAAGTACTCGGCGATCGTCTTTTTCACGCTTGTAAGATCGCTTTTCGGCTTGATCATACGTCGGTTTTTCCCAAATTTTGCGAAAAATATACCCCGTCTCGACACGTTCTTTCCCGCATAACGGCGGCACGGGGCGCATACAATGGAGGGAAACCAAAATCGGGGAGAACTGATCATGATCAATACGCAGACGGAAACCTACCGCGGCTACGGCAAGAAGAAGGAGATCGGCGCGCAGACGGCGGTGGAATGCCGCTTCGGCAGCGAGGTGGAAACGGTGCTCTCGGTGCACTGCTCGGCGGCGCTCACGGGCGCGGAGGCGGGCAGCGGCGAGGCCCGTTACTTCGGCAAGGCGCATTTTTCCATCGTCTATGAAGACGCGGAGAAAAAGGTCTGCCGCGCGGAAAAGGGCGTGGAGTTCACGGCGGCCGCCAAGGACGAGGAGATCGTCCCCGCCTACACCGCCAAGGCGCGGCTCGCCGTCGAAAACGTCGCGGTGCGGCGGGAGGGGGCGAGCGTGTTCGTCACGGCGCTCCTCGGTGCCGACATCGCGCTGTACGGCGAGGAGAACTTCGAGTACCTCGCGGGCGGCGATCTCATCTTAAAGCGGGAGCCCGTCTCCACCGTCACGGCGCACCTTTGCAGCGGCGCGCAGGAGGCGGACGACGAGTTCGAAACCGAGCTCCTCGGCGACATTTTGCAGCACGCGGAGACGGTGGGCATCACCGACGTCGTGTGCGAGACGGGCACCCTGCGCGTCGAGGGGGAGATCAACCTGTGCGTGCTGGCGCTGAAGGGGGAAAATTCCCTCGCGTCCTTCGAGCGGCTGGTGCCCTTCCGCATCGAGATCCCCTGCGAAGCGGCGGTGTTCGGCTGCCGTGCGGAGGCGGACGTGCAGGTTCTGAACGCCTCCATCCGCGCCGACGCCGACGAGGAGAGCGGAAAATGCAACGTCGTCGCCGAATTTACGTTGGGCGCCGAGGGCTGCGTGTACGAGGAGATCGCGGTAGACGGCGTCGTGGACGCCTTCTCCACCGAGAGCGAAGTCGCGCTCTCCTTCCACGAATGCAATTTCGTCGCGGCGGGGGAGACCTCCCGCGTCACCGAGCGCGTCTCGGGCAGAGCGGCGCTCTCCGCCCCCGTCGATTTTTCCGACGTATTGCAGGCGGTCACGCTGCAGCGCGCCGAGGCCAACGTCGTCTCCCAGAACGGCGCGGGGCGGGTGGAAGGCGTCGCCATGGCAACGCTGCTCGTGCTGGGCTCGGACGGCGCCCACCGCGGCGTGGAAATGAGCCTGCCCTTCTCCGTCGCCGTCTCCGCGGAAAATTGCACGGCGGACGTCCTCGTCTGCGGCATGTCGGCGCGGCAGAAGCAGGAGGGCGAGATCGACGCCGAGGCCACCCTGAAGATCACGCTGCACGGGCGGCGCGCGGTCGCGGCAAAACTTGTTTGCGCCGCGGAGGAGGGGGAAAAGCTCCCCGTCTGCGACAGCGCGGTGAGCGTCTACATCCCCCGCGCGGGCGACGGGCTGTGGGAGCTCTCCAAGAGCCTGAAAAAGCCGCCCGAGGAGGTGGAGGCGGCCAATCCCGACATCGCCTTTCCCATCAAGGAGGGGCAGCGCGTCGTCATCTACCGCAAAAAGAATTTGGCATAAACTTCCCCCGCGGCGCACGCCGCGGGATTTTTTGCGCGGAAACTTGCATTGCGCCCCAAAGTGTGCTAAAATAAAGGCGATGAATACGGCGAGGACGACCGCATACGCAAAACTCAATCTCACGCTCGACGTTGTGGGCAGCGAAGGGGGGTATCACTTTCTCGACAGCCTCGTCGTATCGGTGAACGTCGCCGACCGCATCGTGGCAAAAAAGCGCAGGGGCGCGCTCTCTACCGTCTCCATGCACGGCATGGGGAGCGAGGGCATCCCGCCAGAAAAGAACAACGCCTTACGGGCGGCGGAGGCCTTCTCCGCCCGCTTCGGCACCGACGGCGCAGCCGTCACGGTGTACAAAAATATCCCGATGGGGTCGGGAATGGGGGGCTCCTCCGCCGATTGCGCGGGCGTGCTCGCGGCGATGGCCAAGCTGTACGGGATCGGCGACGGGCGCGCGCTGTGCGAGCTCGCGGAGGCGCTCGGCAGCGACGTAAAATTTCAGATCACGGGCGGATTTGCGCGCATGCAGGGGAGGGGCGAACAGCTCGAATTTTTCCAAACCGTGCCAACGCTGTGGTTTTTGGTGCTCTATTCGGAACAGCAAATTTCCACGGCGGCGTGCTTTGCAAAGTACGACGAGGCGAAAACCGTCTTTCCGCCGCGCACCGAACGCGCGCTGGAGGGCTTTTCGAGCGGCAATCTTGAATGGGCGGCGAAGGTGTTCGGCAACCATCTGACGGACGCGGCAACGGAAATTCTGCCCGAAATGGGGGAAACCTTAAAAACGCTGCGCGGTTTCTCCCCCATGGGCTGGGGGATGACGGGCTCGGGAAGCGCCGCGTACGCCGTGTTTCCCACCGAAGAACTCGCCCTCTGGGCGAAGAGCAGGTACCGCGGAAAACGCCGCGCGGCCGTCGTGAAGTCGGTCGACCCGCGGGCAAAAAAATCTTGGAGAAATCCCTACGCGCTCGCAGAGGACGAGGGCGGGGAGCAATAGAGGAGCATTATGGAAGAGAGGATCTTGGACGACGAGGAGAGCCGCCGCATCAAACTGAAGCGCACGGCAGAGGGCACCGACGCGGTGGACGCGCTCGCGGAGGGCGAGGACGGGGAGGAGATCTACGTCGACCTTCCCGAGGAGGAGTACGACGAAGATCTCGTCGGGCTCACGCCGTCGCAGCTGCAGGAGGAGCTGGAAAAGCGCGAGCGGGCGGCGCGCGAGGCGCGGGAGGAGAGCGAAAAACGCACGGCACAGGGCGCGGAAAAGCTCGCCGCGGGCGAGTTTGCCGACGCCGAACTGCTGTTCGCGCAGGCGCTCGTGTGCGACATGGGCAACGCCGCGGCGCGCGAAGGGCTGTGGACGGCCCGCACCAAAAACTTCACCGACGACGAGGTGTTCTTCCGCGAGGGCGTTGCCGAGGAACTCGGGGACGACGAGGAAGCGCGCGCGTTTGTGCTTCCCCATGTGAAGGAAAAGTTCGCGGCGCTGCGCGAAACGTATGCCAAAGAGGAGGCGGAGATCGCGCCCGGCGTCGAGGAGAAGCAGCAGACGCGGCGCGAGGCGTTCGCGGCGAACAGAAAATATTATCTCATCCGCTTCAGCGTGTTTTTCGCCGTCGCCGTGCTCTTTTGCATCGGCGCGGGCATCAGCGCAAGTTTTCTGCTGCGCACGCAGAGCAACGTCCCCATCATCATGATCGGCGTGTTTGCGGGGCTCGCCCTTGCGGCGTTCGCCGTCGCGTTCGTCTTTGCGCGCAAGCTGTACGTCGCGTCGCGGCTGTACGGGGAGAACGAGAAGCTCTCCTCCACCGAGAGCGGCGCACGGCTGGAATTTTTGCGCAACCGCATCCGCGCGCTCGACCTCGTCTTGGGCGAGGCGGAAAAGTAACAAAACCCGCACCGTTTTACCGTTTTTGCAGAAAAAACCGCCATCGGCACTTGCCCCCGGCGGTTTTTGTTTTGCGGGTTTGTGGGGGGGGAGTGGAGCGCGCGTCATTCTGACGGGAGCGCAGCGACCGAAGAATCCCGATATGGAGAGTTCGGACTTCGTTGTTCGGGATCCTT
>CANRFD010000127.1 GCA_947629845.1 uncultured Clostridia bacterium | reverse complement strand
AAGGGTGCGGAACACAATCATCAGGCACAAAAACCCGAAACGTTGAAATTGTTTTAAGGAGAGCTCGTCATGGCAAAGGCAAATTTGAAGAAAAAATTGCAATTCTGGGGCACCGGGAGAAGAAAGAAGGCGATCGCACGCGTGCGTCTCATTCCGGCGGGCAGCGGCGCCATCGTGATCAACGACCGCACCCTTGAAGATTACTTCCCGCAGGGAACAACGCAGTACGTCGTCAAGCAGCCGCTCGTCGAAGTGGGCGCGGAAGGCAAGTACGATATCTTCGTAAACGTCATCGGCGGCGGATACACGGGTCAGGCGGGCGCCATCCGCCTCGGCATCGCGCGGGCGCTCCTCGAAGCGGAGCCGGAAACGCGTCCCGCACTCAAAAAGGCAGGGTTCCTTACGAGGGATCCCCGCGTCAAGGAGAGGAAGAAGTACGGTCTCAAAAAAGCGCGCCGTGCTCCGCAGTTCTCGAAGAGATGAAAAACAAAGAGGTACCCCGCGTACCTCTTTTTTATGTTCCCTTGGCTCCCCCCAATGGGGGAGCTGTCACGTAGTGACTGAAGGGGTTCCCGCCCGTTCCCCCGCCTCGCCTCTTGCCCCCTCCTCGGGAGGGGGTGTCCCGTAGGGACGGGGGTGGGGCTTCCTCATTCCGAGGCTCCGCAGGAGCCGAGTGAATCTTCCCTTATCCCCTGCCCCGCGCGGTAGGGGGTGGGGCGCCACCCTTGGCTCCCCCCATTGGGGGAGCTGTCACGCAGTGACTGAAGGGGTTCACGCTCGTTCCCCCACCCCGCAACAAATCACGTCATCCTGAGCCGCCGCTGACCGCACCCGCGGTCGGCGGCGTGTCGAAGGATGTCCTTATTATAATGTGCCTCGCAAACGCCCACTCCACCCCCCACGCCCCCCAAACCGCACAGCGTTCTTGCATTTTTGCGGGCACGGGGGCGGACTTACGGCTGCCTGTTCCCGCCGTCCAGCTTTTTCACCGTCCTGTCGTGTTTCTCGAGGAAGGACGAGATCGCCGCGGCGGAGCTGTTCTCCCGTTCCGTGCCGGCGTCCCCGTATACGGGCGGCGCGAAGGCGGCGTCGCTCTTTTGCGGGGCGGTCTCGGGCGGCGCAGGCGGGGCGCCGTCGGGCAGAATGAGCGCGGAAAGGGTGTCGAGGAGCTCGAATATGCCGAATTTTTCCACAAAAAACTCTCCTTCGGAGCAAAATTTTTTAAGAATTGCACAACTTTCACAGCTTTTTGATTGCAAAAAGCCTTAATATAGTATATAATAAGGTTCGTATCGTTAGAACGAAAATTATCTTTCCGATCAGGTAATCCCATGAGAAAAGGTTTCAAAAAATTTGTCAGTATCATTTCGGCGGCCGTCCTCGCTTGCGGAGCCGCATCCCTTGCCGCTTGCGGATATTCGTTTACCCCGCTCGCCGATGTTCCCCCCGCAGACGCCGTGACCTCCTCGAACGGCGGGTTCGTCGTGGAGAAGGGCGAATACGTCTACTTCATCAACGGCGTGGAGACGTACACATCGGACAATACCTACGGCACTCCCGAAAAGGGTGCGCTCATGCGCATCAAGCGGGAGAACCTCGATAAGGGCGTGAACAATGCGGAAGTCGTCATCCCTTCGCTGATGGTCTCCGGCGATACGACGGCGGGCATCTTCATCTACGGCGACCGCGTCTACTACGCAACGCCCAACAACATGAAGAACACCTCGGGCGTCATCGAGAACACCTACCTCGACTTCAAGAGCGCCAAGCTCGACGGGTCGGATATCAAAAATTACTTCTACCTCGCCGATAACTCCACCAAGTTCCGCTATGTGGAAGCGGGGGAGGGCGAAAAAAAGGCGGTCTACCTGCTCTATGCGGGCACGGATGAAGACGGTTCGGCCGCCATCATCTCCTACAACACGAAAACGGAAGAGAGCGTCACCCTCGTGAGCGGCCAGCTCTCCTACGTATTCAACAACTCCGATAAGACCGACCCCAACGTCTACTACACGATGTCCGTCACCGACAAGGCGGATAGCGACGGTCCGCTCTCGCACACCTACCAGCAGATCTACCGCGTCCGCGCCGATTGGACGGAAAAGGACGTCCCGGGCGCCTACGATGCCTCCGCTCCCTACAGCTACACGTGGGATCAGGCCTGGCTCGACGAGAACAACGACGGCAAGCTCCCTTACCATAACTACGGCGAACTCGTGCTGGACGGCAAGGGCAAGCTCGCGGGCGAAAACACGCAGTTCAACCACTCCGAGTCCGAGCCGAGCATCAACACCGACGGCTACACCTACACCCTCCGCTCCTACGACAACGGCGGCATCTACTTCGTCCGCACGGGCGGATCGGACGGCGCGCTGTATTACCTCTCCGCGGAGAAGGTCGCCGCCGACGGCTGGGATTCCATCGCAGGCAACGCGACGGGGCTCGAAAAGGTCGCAAGCGATACCGACGTCGCCTCCCGCGCCACGACGAGCGCGCTCTACTTCATCGAAAAGGACGCCAACAACCAAAACCTGCACAGATATCTCTACGTCCTGAACGAGAACATCTACCTCGCCAAGGCGGAAAACGGCAGGGAAAGCGACCTCGCCATCGCGTACAACGTCAGCGGCGCTTCGCTCAAGTTTATCGACAACACCTCCGACGCGGCGTATAAATATGTGTACTTCTCCAAGAGCAACGGCAGCGGCACCTCGGTGGAACGCGCCGTCTACAACGGGGAGGAGATCGACTACCGCGAACTCCAGTACGACAACCGCAACAGCAAGCCCTTCAAGTCGGTCAAGGTGCTCGACCTGCAGCACGCCACCGGTTGGTACGATTTCGAAGTCGTCGGCGGCGCGCTGTTCTACGCCGATGCCGAAACGATCGGCTCCGTCTCCTACAACTATGTAAGCTGCGTCGATCTCAAGAATGCCGACGGCTCTCTCAAGAACAACGAGCAGCTCGCCTCCGTCAACGAGAAGTATGAGGAGATCATGGGCTCCAAGGGTCTCGTCACCACGCTCTCGTCCAACAGCAACTCCAAACTCTCCGCGCTCATCTCCTACTACTTCAAGTCGGGCGAAAGCAAGGCCATGAAGGAGAACATCGACGAGTCGACGGAAGAGGGCGGACAGTCCGATACCTACCTCTTCTCCGTGGACGAGCAGACGGCGTTCAAAGCCTTTGTCGCGAACGAGGGCGACGCCGCAACGTCGCTGTTCGGCAAAGACGATTATAAGGACGAAAACGGCAAATACTATCGCACCTATTCCTACTTCGTCACCCGCATCGGCAAGATGACGGAAACCGACGAGGAGGCGATCGAACTTGCATGGCGCAACTCCATCCAGCGCTACGCCGTCACCGAGCAAGAGGAGACGGGTCTGGAAGGCTGGAAGATCGCGCTCATCGTCATCGCCTGCGTGCTGGTCGCAGCGGGCTGCGCCGGCGCCGTCACCTACTTCCTGCTCCGCAAGAAGAAGGGCACGGGCGGACCCGCAGAGGAGCGCATGAACGTCGATACCACGGACGACCGCAGCGTCGACGTCTACACCCCCATCGAGGAACCCGTCACCCCCGCCGAACCCACCGAAGCAACGGAAACAGCCGAACCCACCGAAGCAGCTGAAGCTACGGAACCCACCGAAACCACGGAAGCATCTGCCGAACCTGCAGCCGCCCCCGCTGAAACAGCCGAAACCACGGAAGCTACGGAAGCCCCTGCTGCAACAACAGAAACGACGGAAACAGCCGAAACGGCAGAAACCGCCGCTCCCGCTGAAGCAACGGAAACCACGGAAGCTACGGAAACCCCCGCTACAACAACAGAAACGACCGAAACAACCGAAACAACCGAAACCGCCGCTCCT
>CANRFD010000126.1 GCA_947629845.1 uncultured Clostridia bacterium | reverse complement strand
CCCACTCCTTGATCTTCTCGCCGATGAATTTGAAGCCGACGGGCGTTTCGAAGAGGGCGACGCCGAAGTCGTTGCAGATCGCCCTTGCCATGCCCGTGGAGACGAAGGACTTGACGACGGCCGCATTTGCCGGCAGGGCGTTTTCCTCCTTGAGACGGGTGAGAATGTAGTCGAGGAGCAGGATGCCCACCTGATTGCCCGAGAGCGCGACGAACTCCCCTTCCCCGTTCTTGACGGCGACGCCGAGACGGTCGCTATCGGGGTCGGTGCCGAATACCACGTCCGCTTTGATCTTGTTTGCGAGGGCGATGCCCATGGAGAGCGTCTCCTTGAACTCGGGGTTGGGGACCTTGACGGTGGAGAACTCGGTATCCTTGGTCGTCTGTTCCTCGACGACGGTGACGTTGATGCCGAGCTTGTTGAGAATGCGCATGACGGGTACGTAACCCGACCCGTGCACGGGCGTGTAGACGAGCTTTAGATCCTTGCCGCACTTCTTCACCGCCGCCGCGGAGAGGGTGAGCTTGGAGAGCTCTGCGATGTAGGTATCGTCCACCTCCTTGGGGACGGGCACGATGAGCGGGCTCTTTTCGTCCCCCTCGACGGAGAGATAGTCGGTGATCTCATCGATGTATTTGACGACGACGGCGGTCGCCTCGGGGGACATCTGGGCGCCGTCTTCGCCATAGACTTTATAGCCGTTGTATTCCTTGGGATTGTGGGACGCTGTGATCATGATGCCCGCGGCGGTGTGCAGGTAGCGCACCGCGTACGAGAGCATGGGGACGGGGTGAACGTCGTCGAAGAGGTAGGCCTTGATGCCGTTCTTCGCGAGCACGGCCGCCGCCTTTTCGGCAAACAGGCGGGAATTGCGGCGGGTATCGTAGGAGATGACGACGCCGCGGGACTGCTGCTCCGCCGAAAGCGTTTTGATGTACATGGAGAGCCCCTGCGTTGCACGCATGACGGTGAAGATGTTCATCATGTTGATGCCGCAGCCGATGATGCCGCGCATGCCCGCCGTGCCGAACTCGAGCTCGCCGCCGAAGCGGTATTCCTTCTCCTTCTCGTCGCCGCCGATGGCGCGGAGCGCCTCCTTGCACTGCGCGGGAAGGCGCGGGTCGTTGAGCCATGCTTCGTACTTTTCCTGATATCCCATAATTCGATCTCCTTCAAGGCGTAAAGGCGCCCCTGTTTCCCCCAATTTATTCGCCGATGTCCTCCGGCTTATCCCCGCCGTTCGCGATCCTGTTGAGCGAGACGAAGTACTTCCTCTGCGTGCCGTGGAAGTAGTAGACGAATTGCAGGCACAGCAGGAAGATGTAGCTGAACGGCACGGTGAGCAGCAGCGCGCTGCCGACCGTGGCCAGCCCGCATACCACATTCATGATGATGACGAAATAGACGCCGGCGAGGAAGCCCGCAAAGCGCGGGGCAAATTCCTTGCGGGCGGTGACGCTTGCGCCGAACGCCTTGCCGACCGGGACGCCGCCGACGATGACGGCGGGCATCCATGCGGAGATGAGCGACATCTTGAGCGCTTCGAGGCAGGCGACTGCGGTGATCGCGAGAGAGATGGCGATGATGACCGAGAAAAAGCCCCACGAGGGCAAAAACGAGGGCGCATAGAAAAACAGCAGCCAACAGGACGCCAGCATCGCCGCATCATAGACAAAGCAGACGGGAACGTAGATGATCTGGTAGAGCGACGCCTTGCCGAGCAGGCGGAAATATTCCTGCGAGAATTTGGCGCGGGAGTAGGTCGCCATTCTGTCCCCTATGGCGCCGCCGAGGGCGAACACGGCGAGCCCGTTGACGAAGCGGGCGACGAGGTACATGAGCGCGAGCCCGACGATGCAGCCCGCGACCTCCCCGCTCTTTGCCGCGATGAGTTTGAGCACGGCGTCGAGGGCGCCCGCGAGTTCGCCGCGGAAATTTTGCAGCGTTCCCGTTTCACCCGTGAAGAGCGCGTTCACAAAGGAAGAGAGCAGCTCCTTGAGATGTGCGATCTCGGCGCTCGAAGTGATGTCGGAGAGCCCCAGCCGCAGAATGACGTAGCAGAGGCTGAAAAAGATGACGGACGTGACAAGGCGGTATAAAAGCAGCTTGAACACGCACGAAAAATTATCGACGGATATGCTGAAAGCGTGGCGGAATCTCATATCATAGCTCCCTGTAACTGCGGATCTCATCCTCGCGGTCGAGCTTATCCGCTTCGAAATAGACGGTCTCCATGCGCACGCCGAAACTCATGAACATCGCCGCGAACATCACGATCGTGACGAGGCGGAACACGTATTCCGGCAGCATCGCTATACAGGCGGCGACGACGATGAACACCGAGAAGGAGATCGTCCACGAGAGGATGAGCTTCCAGCGTACCCCCATCGCGAGGTGGTAGGAATACAGAAAGGCGTCGTATACGCCGAAGCCCGTGATCTGCCTGCAGGGAAGCCAGAGATAGAAGATGGAGGCGAGGTACAAAAGGACGTACGCCCCCGCGGCGACGATGACGAGGAACAGAATGTAGACGAGCGCGGTGACGCGGATCTGCGAGATGACGAAGAGGAGCGCGGAGACGATGACCGACCAGATCTCGTACAGCGCGAAATAGACGAGCGTGACGGCAAGGGTGGAGATCGCCACGTTCCCCAACTGGGAGAATACGCCGCTCACGGTGCGCTTGCCGATGCGCATGTGCTTCTCCACAAACGCCAGCATGAAGGACATGAAGATGACGGTGCACACGATGGCGAGCACGCTGTACACGCCGCCCACCCAAGAATCGATGCGCAGAAAGCTCCAGACGCGGAGATATTCGACGAAGTCCGCACGCGGTTCCCCCGTGAAAAAGGCGTGCATCAGGTCGGAGACGCCCGTATAGTCGATGGAGAGCGCAAGGAAAACGGCAGGTATCAGCGCAAACGGCAATACATACCAGATGTTCTTTACGATATATTTCCAATTTCCGAATACAATGCGCATCGGGGCCTCGTCTCCTACCGCTTATTATATACCAAATTTATCGCACTGTAAAGAGATTTTTCGAAAAAATCAATCAATGTCTGCGCGCACCGCGGCGGGAATTTGCCGATTTTTTCTCCTGTTGCGGCTGCTGTTGGGGCGCTTCCCCTTGTGCCTCCTGCCCATCTTGCGGCTGCTCTTGGGGTTCTCCCTGCGGCGCTTCGGGCTTCTCCCGCTTGACGGGGCGGAATTTCAGCTGCTCCTCCTCGCGGAACAGCCCGCCGAGCGCCAGGAAGATGAGCTCGCAGACGGCCTGTGCGATGATGACGACGCCCGTAAAGACCCAATTTGAAGGGACGGACGTGAACGGCCGCACGCACGAGACGACGCCGCACGCCGCAAACGCCGCCGCAAACACGAGGCGGACGATGTAGGCGCGCCCCCTCTTGCGGGCGCCGATCGCCTCGAAAACTTCGGACGCGGCACGCAGGATCGCGAGGATGCCGAGGGCGATGGGTACCACCTTCCACGAGAAGAAGGTGGGGACGAACATGTAGACGGCGACGGCAATTGCGCCCACCGCCGAGAGGAGAAAGCCGACGTTTTCCGTATGACCGAGCAGGTAGTATGCGGCCATTCCCCCGCCCATGACGAGAAGAACGCCCGCCGTGATAAATTCATAGTAGACGCCCGACGCCGAGCCCGACGAATACGCCGCCGTGAAGACGCCCAGAAGTCCGTAGATGACGGAGGAGAAAAACGCCCCCCATACGAACCGTTTGAAAAATTCTTTTGCCTGCATATCTTACTCCTTGTTCTCCTTGCAAATATTCGGGACGCCCGCCGTTACAAGCGCCGCCTCTTCAATAAGACCGCGAGGGGCGCCGCTCCCGCGCCGACCGCCGCTGCGCCGCCCGCAGAAACCGCCGCGATCGCCCAGACGGGGAAGCCGCCCTGCGGCGTTTCCTCGGGGTCGGTGGCATTGTCTTGGTCGGTGTCTTTATCGGGGTCGGGCTCCGGGTCGGGATCGGGCTCCGGGTCG
>CANRFD010000125.1 GCA_947629845.1 uncultured Clostridia bacterium | reverse complement strand
GGATCCCGAACAACGAAGTCCGAACTCTCCATATCGGGATTCTTCGGTCGCTGCGCTCCCGTCAGAATGACGCGCAACCCCGCCCCCTCCTCGGGAGGGGGGTAGGGGGGTGGGGCTACAAAATCACGTCATGTTGAGCCGCGCGTCCGTCCACCGCGTCATCCCGCCCGCCCGTATTGTTCGTCTACCGACTCGCCACATAATCACGTCATCCTGAGCTCCGTCGAAGGATGTCCTTATTATAATGCGGTCATGTTTCGACTACGCTCAACATGACGTAATTGTACGGCGCGACGATTTATTACGTCATCCACCGCCCGTCCACCGCGTCATCCCGCCCTGTTCTCTTGCCCCTCCTCGGGAGGTCGCATTTCGCTTGCCCCCTCCACGGGAGGGGGGTAGGGGGGTGGGGCTACAAATCACGTCACCGCCCCCCTTGGCTCCCCCGTTTGGGGGAGCTGTCACGAAGTGACTGAAGGGGTTCTCGCCCCCCATAAAATCTATGCAAAAGCCCCGCAGAACACAGCCGGCGGGGCTTCATCGTCAAAACATATATCCCACAGCGCGATCTCTACGCCGCCCTGTCCTCCTTCTCCGCGGCGGCCTGTCCCTCGGCCTGTCCCTCGGCCTCTCCCTCGGCCTCTTCTTCGGCTGCTCCCTGTGCGGCGGGCTTCTCTTCCTGCTTTTTCGCCCTCGGCCCCACGAGTTTCAGCGCGGGGATGAGCAGTCCGCCCAGCGAGTTCCCGAGGATGACGATCCAGATAAACAGCAGCGCCTGTCCCGAGGCGATGCCGGAGGCGGCAAAGTAAAACATGTCGGCAATGGAGTGTTCGTAGCCGCTCAAAATAAAGGCGGGGATGCAGAACACGATGCCGAGCGGTGTTCTGTGATTGCGGTAGATGTCCACGGCGAGAAAGACGAGGATGCCGCAGAAAAACGCCCTTACAAGCGTCTGCCACCACTGCTGCGAGGCAAGTTTCCCTTCGCAGAGGGCGAGGGCGGAGCCCTTCAGCGAGGGCACAGCGGCGGCGAGAAGGTACCCGCAGGCGACCGTCCCGATCAGGTTCCCGAGCAGCCCCAACAGCATGACGGAGATGTCCTCTTTGGAGTGTTTTTCGAGCACATACCCGATCTTTCCCGTATAGAGGGAGAACCCCTTGATGCAGATGCAGAGGAGAGCGGTGCAGAAGAAGATCGCGCCCACATACTTGCCGATGGGGGCGAGCTCTCCCGCCCATTCGCCGTTGCAGGCGAGAAATACAGCGCCGCCGATGGAGATCAGCACGCCCGCAAGGAAGCCGTCGGCCACCTTTTTGAGAATGTCGAGCACAATGTCTTTGGGGGAATGTTTCATTTGCGGAAAGCTCCTTTCGCCGAGTAGTATAGCATATCGGGCACCCCGTGTCAAAGATTTTTCCCCAATATCGGCCGTAAAAAAATGTGCGTCGCCCGCATTCAGGGGGTTGCCATTTTCACGGCGGCATGCTATAATTCGGATAGGGAAATGCCTATGAAGATCAAATGGTACGGAACGGCGACCCTGCTCATCGAGAGCGGCGGTACGCGCCTTCTCATCGATCCCTATCTGAAACCGCTCAACCGCAAACTTCCGCCCGTTAATGTGGAGGAAGCGGCAACGGCACGCGCGGTATTTGTCACCCACCCGCACACCGACCACTTTACGGGGACGGACGCCGTCACTTCGCGCGGGGTGAAGGAGGTCTACGTCTCGGAAAACGGCATCCGCCACGCGGGGGAAAACGGCATGGACGTCTCGCCCATGCTCCCGCTCCGCGCAAACGAGCTGCACCGCATCGGCGATCTCACCGTGCGCACCTACCAGAGCCGCCACTGCAAGTTCGACGCCGCCACCGTCCTCCGCATCGTGTTCTCCCTGCGCACATGGGCGATGTTCCCGCGGGGCGTCCGCTTGCTGCGCGAGATCAAGCGCTTCCGCATCGGGGACGACATCTATGCGCTGGAAATTTCCGACGGCGAAAAGACGGTCATGGTGCTCGGCTCGGCGGGGTTGGATGCGGACACGGTATACCCGCAAAACGTCGACCTGCTCGTGTTTCCCTATCAGGGAAGGGTGCGCATGGATCGCTACATGCGGCCGTTTCTCGAAGTCCTTCGGCCGAAGGCGGTCATGCTCGACCATTTCGACAACGCCTTCCCGCCCTTCACGCACCGCGTGAACACCAAAAAATTTCAGGCTGCGCTGAAAGAATGCCTGCCCTCCGCCCGCGGGGTGGAGCCCGTAGAGGGGGAGTGGTATGAGATCTGACGGAGCGCGCGCCCAACGCGCCGTGCAAAACTTCAAAAGCGGCTGCAACTGCGCGCAGGCGGTCATGTTGGCGTTCTCCGACCTCTTGGGGCTCCCCGAGGAGAAGATCGCCGCCCTCGCGCTGCCGATGGGGGCGGGCATGGGGCGCCTGCGGGAGACGTGCGGCGCCGTCTCGGGGGCGGTCCTGTGCCTCGGCCTGCTCTTTCCCGGCAGGGAGAAGGGGGAGATGTACGCCCTCGTGCAGCAATTCGCCCGCCGCTTTCGGGAGGAGAACGGCAGCATCAACTGCGGCGAGCTCCTGTCGGGCGCGGGCATTTTAGCCGATACCTCCCCAAACCCCGCCGCGCGCACGCCCGCATACTACAAAAAACGCCCCTGCGCCGAGCTCGTCCGCTCCGCCGCGGCCATTCTCGAAGAGATGCTCTGACCGCCCGCAGGGCAATTCGGCGGCAAAATATCGAAAATGTGCGAACGCTTGACAAAACCGTCGGAATGTGATAGGATAGAGTCGACGGATATGTCGGAAAAAATTAAGGAGAATTGAAAAAATGTATTGTCCCAAGTGCGGGGTGCAAAACCCGGACGACTCCAAATTCTGCCGCGAGTGCGGAAGCCCGTTAGAGGGCGGCGCTCCCTCCGCCGAGCCGCAACAGCCGCAAGGGCAGCAGCAAGGGCAATTCGTCACGCCCTTCCCCGGCGTTCCGCTCGCGCCCACGCCTCCTTCTTCCCGGGAGAAGAAGAACATCGTCGCCCTCGTGCTCGGCATCATCGGCGTCCTGTTCGCCTTTGTCGGCGCCGTGCTCTGGGCGAGTTGCAGCGAAATTTTCAGCTGCAGCGACTCCGTCCCCGGCAGCGAGGCGCCCGGCAACATTTTGTTCACCGTCCTCTTCGTCGTCTGCGGCATCGGCGGATCGGTGCTCTCCTGCGTGGGCAGCATTCAGGCGTTCAACTATGCGCGGGGCAGATTTGTGCTCTCTCTTTTGGGGTTCCTCTGCCAGATCGGCTGTCTCATCGTGCAGATCGTCATGCTCGGCACCTTCTCGTTCATCGGCTCCGCGCCCACCGTCATCGCAGTCATCCTGCTCTGCATCGAAACGGTGTTCGCCGCCACGAGAAAACCCAAACAGAACAACAAAGAGAAATGATCCCGTCCTTTTCGCTGTTCGGGAAGGCCTTTTCTCCCTATGCGCTCTTCATGGCGCTGGGCGCCGCGGCGTGCGTCGCGGTGTTCTGCGTTCTCACCTTCCGCAGGCATCGGGAAAGTTATGCCGAAAATATTTTCGCGCTCGAAATGCTCATCATCGCGATGGCGGCGGCTCTTCCCGCCGCCGTTTTTTTCGACGCGCTCTTCAAGGTGGGGGAGAGGGGAACGCTCGTCTTTCGCGGGGCAACGTTCTACGGCGGCGTCCTCTCGGCGATCGCCATCTGGTGCCTCCTGCTCCTGTTCAAGCGGAGGCGCAAGCTCACCCTCTATGCAAGGCTGAACGACCTCGCCCCCGGCGTCGCCTTGGGGCACTTCTTCGGCAGGATCGGCTGCTTTCTCGCGGGCTGCTGCTACGGGCGGCCGACGGACAGCGTGCTCGGTGTGATCTTCCCCGCGGGCTCGCCCCCGTTCGAGGCGTTCGGCGCAACGCCCGTCCACCCCACACAGCTGTACGAGGCGGCGGCGCTGCTCGCGATTTTTGCGATTTTGATGATATGGGGCGGGAAAAACCGCTTCCCGCTCTAC
>CANRFD010000124.1 GCA_947629845.1 uncultured Clostridia bacterium | reverse complement strand
ATCACTACCACAGGATTTTGAGTCCAGCGCGTCTGCCAATTCCACCACACCGGCATTTAACAAAAGTATATATGATTTCGCCGAAAATTGCAAGCGATTTAGCCGATATTCTTGCAAAAAAAAGCAAAGCGTGTTACAATAAGTTTATGGCAACCAATCAAAAAACCATGATTTTGATCGACGGCAACAGCCTTCTCAACCGCGCATTTTATGCGATGGCCGTGTTTACCACGAAAGACGGGCTTCCCACCAACGGGATCTTCGGGTTCACCAAGCTCATTTTTAAGATCATCGAGGACAAAAAGCCCGATTATTTCGCCGTCGCCTTCGACGTGCACGCGCCGACCTTCCGCCACAAGATGTACTCCGCCTACAAGGCGACGCGCAAGCCCATGCCCGAGGCGTTGGTGGCGCAAGTCCCCGTTTTGAAGGAACTTTTGCAGTCAATGGGGATCCGCACGGTGGAGCTCGAGGGATATGAAGCGGACGACGTGATCGGCACGCTCTCGCGCAGGTTCGAGGGGGTGGAGACCTATATCTACACGGGCGACCGCGATTCCTACCAGCTCGTCCGCGAGCACGTGAACGTCTGCTTTACCAAGCGCGGCGTGAGCGACATCACCCTCTTGACGCAGGAAAATTTCGTGCGGGAGGTGGGGTTGGAGCCGTGGCAGATCGTGGAGGAGAAGTCGCTGATGGGCGATTCCTCCGACAATATCCCCGGCGTAAAGGGGATCGGCCCCAAGACCGCGCTCGATCTTCTGCAGGTTTACGGGAGCCTCGACGAGGTCTACAACAACATCGATAAGCTGTCGCCTGCCGTCAGGAGCAAGCTGGAGGCGGAAGAGGAGGCGGCGCGGCTTTCCCACCGACTTGCCGTCATCGACACCGACGTGCCGCTCGACGTCACGCTCGAGAGCTGCACGCTGCGCATGCCGTTCCCCGACGAGGCGCGCTCCTTCTTCATCCGTTTGGAATTTCGCTCGCTCGTCAACGAGAACTACTTCGCCGAAAAAAAGGCGGTGGAGGCAAAGTGCGTCGTCTGCAGCGACCTCGGCGAGGTGAGCGCGGCGGTGGAGGCAAACGACACCTTCGGCTTTGCCTTTCATAAAAACGAGTACCACATCGGCATCGGAAATACCGAGTATATCCTGCCCGTGAAGGAGACGATCTTCGACACGGGGTTCTTCCTCGGCGACTTGAAACCGCTGTTTGCGCGGCTGTTCTCGGCGGGGAAGAGGGTGCTCGTCGCCGATATGAAGAGCGCGCTGCACAAACTTTCCGAGCTTGAACTTTCCTTGGCGTGCACGCTGGAGGACGTTTCGCTCATCCGCTATTTGGCCGATTCCAACCAGCGTTCGCTCATCGCGGAGGACTTTGTAAAGGACTATAATTTGCCCGCCGAACACCTTGCCTGCGGCATCTCCGCGGCCTATCGCGAGGCCGTGCGTGATCTTGCGGGGACGGAGGAGGAACGGCTTTACCGCGAGCTCGAGTTGCCGCTTGCGCACGTTCTCTATGAAATGGAGCGGGTCGGCGTGCGCGTCGACGTTGAAAAGTTCCCCGAGTTTTCCGAAAAATTCAACGGGGAGCTCGCCGGGCTCTCGGAGCAGATTTTTGCGCTCGCGGGCGTCGATTCCTTCAATCTCAATTCGCCGTTCCAACTCTCCGAGATATTGTTCGTGAAGCTCGGATACAGCCCGCAGGGGGCGAAAAAGAACATCCGCGGCGGATATTCCACGAGCGCGGAGGTGCTCGAACGCCTCGCCGAAGAACACGAGATCGCGCGGCTCATCCTGCGCTATCGCGAGATCCAAAAGCTGCAGTCCACCTATATCGACGGCATCCGCCCGCTCATTTCGGGGGGGATCGTGCACACGACGTACAATCAGACCATGACGACGACGGGGCGGCTCTCCAGCGCCAATCCCAATTTGCAGAACATCCCCGTGCGCACCGAAGTCGGCAGGGAATTGCGCAAACTCTTCATCGCGAGGGAGGGGAATATCTTCATCGACGCCGATTATTCACAGATCGAGTTGCGCCTGCTCGCCCATTTTTCCGATTGCAAGGCGCTGATACAGGCCTACAACGACGGTGCGGACATCCATGCCGCGACGGCCGCACGCATCTTCAACGTTCCCTTGAAGGACGTCACGACCGCCATGCGTCGCCGTGCCAAGACGATCAACTTCGGCATCATCTACGGGATGAGCGCCTTCGGGCTCGCCAAAGACCTTGGCTGTTCCGCCTCGGAAGCGCAGGACTATATCAGCAAGTACTTTGCTTCCCACCCCGAAGTAAAGGAGTATATGGACGCCAACGTCGCCATGGCGAAGTCGCAGGGCTATGTGACGACCATCCTCGGCAGGAAGCGCTATATTGCCGAATTGAAGTCGCCCAACTACAACATCCGCTCCTTCGGCGAGCGCGCGGCGATGAATATGCCGCTGCAGGGAAGCGCCGCCGACATCATCAAGATCGCGATGCTGAACGTCGCCAACCGCCTGAAAAAGGACGGGCTCTCCGCCAAAATGGTGCTGCAGGTGCACGATGAGCTCGTGCTTGACGCCCCCCTCGGCGAACAGGAACGCGCAAAGGCCGCCTTAAAAGAGGAGATGGAGCGGGCGATCGCCCTGAAAGTGCCGCTCATTGCGGACGTGTCTGTGGGAAGAAGCTGGTATGACGCAAAATAAAAAAATTGCCGTCACGGGCGGGATCGGAAGCGGAAAGACGGCGCTTTGCAACATTTTAAGGGAATGGGGGTATCCCGTGTTCTCCTGCGACGAATTTACCGCGGAGCTCTGGCGGGACGAAGATTTTCTTCGCGCGCTTGCGGACGCCTTCCCCGATTGCCGCGTGGGGGAGAAGATCGACAAGGGGCGTTTGACCGAGCGCGTCTTTTCCGACGGCGCGGCGCGGAAAACGTTGGAGAACATGACGCAGCCCGCCATTATGGAACGGCTCATGGCGAACATGCGGCCGCACCCCGTGGCCTTCGGCGAAGTGCCGCTTCTCTATGAAAGCGGCTATGAAGGGCAATTCGACGGCGTGATCGCGCTCCGTCGGGCGGAAGCAGGGCGCATCGCGGCGGTGCAGCGGCGCAGCGGGCTCTCCGAAGAGGAGATACGGGCACGCATGCGCAGCCAGATCGACGCTTCCACGCTCCCCGGGCGGGGGTGCTATCTGATTGAGAACGACGGCTCGCTCGCCGATTTGGAACGCGGCGCAAGGGACGCGCTGCGGCATTTCGGCATCCTGTAGGCACAAGTTTTGCCTGCGATGCGCATACTGTAGACAATGAAAGCGCGTATTATTTGCATTCTTCTCGCCGTAATTATTGGGCTCGCCGCACTTGCCGCAATCGTATACTTTTCCGTGCGCGCGGCGTTCCCGCGCCCGTATGCGGAGATCGTGGAGGAGAGCGGTCTGCGGCCGAGTTTGGTGTACTCCGTCATGAAGGCGGAGAGCAACTTCAACGAAGAGGCGGTGAGTCCGGCGGGGGCGATTGGCGTCATGCAGCTGAAGCCCTCGACGGCGGAATATATTTGCGAGCGGGAGAACATCGCCTACGACGCCTCCCGCTTGAAGGACGGGGCGTATAACGTTGCGCTCGGCTGCAAATACCTCGCTTACCTGATGGAGCGCTTCCCCGTGCAGGAGACGGCGGTCGCCGCCTACAATGCGGGAGAGGGGACGGTCTCGGGGTGGCTGCGGGACCCGAAATATTCCGCAGACGGGGAGACGCTTACCGACATTCCCTATTCCGAGACGCGCGGATATGTAAAAAAAATTGCGAAATTCACGAAAATTTATGAATTTTACTATGGATAAAACTTGACATTTTCCCGCCGATGCGTTACAATATCAACGCTGTCTGAAAGAAATGCGGTCGTGGCGGAATTGGCAGACGCGCAAGACTAAGGATCTTGTGGGATGACCGTGCAGGTTCAACTCCTGTCGACCGCACCAAGTCAGTATAATCCGAACCAAATACTCGTAACGAGTGAATGGTTCGGATTTACTTTTATAATTTAGCGAAT
>CANRFD010000123.1 GCA_947629845.1 uncultured Clostridia bacterium | reverse complement strand
TCTATCACGACTTCCGCTGGTGCAAGCCCGCGCACCGGGATACGGAGCTCTTCGCGATGCTCGTTCTCGAGGGAATGCAGGCGGGCGTGAGCTGGAATCTGATCTTGGAAAAGGAAGAAAATTTCCGCAGGGCGTTCGACGGGTTCGACCCCGCCACCGTCGCGGGCTACGGCGGGCAAAAGATCGAAGCGCTCATGCAGGATAAAGGCATCATCCGCAACCGCAGCAAGATATGCGCCGCGATTTCCAATGCGCGCGCGTTCCTGAAGGTGCAGGAGGAATACGGCAGCTTCGACGCGTTCATCTGGAGCTTTACGGGCGGAGAGACAATTGACCACCGCTTAACTTGCGGAAAGGATATGCCGGCAAAGGACGCCCTCTCCGAGCGCGTTAGCGCAGAACTCAAAAAGCGCGGCTTCAAGTTCGTCGGCCCGACGATCGTCTACTCCTACCTGCAGGGCATCGGCGTCATCAACGACCACTTGGTGGACTGCGATTACCGCTGACACAGACAAAAACAGCGGCTCGCTTATCTCGGCGAGCCGCTGTTTTTTGCCAAATTTTTGCTTTTTTACGGTATTTATGTCACGCATAGTACTTCGCAAATTCTAAAAATTCAAAGAATTTTCGCTTTTCTGCCCTTTTTTACTTTCTGCCGTAGTAGGCGTTCAGGTACATCTCTTTTATCTCGCTCACCAGCGGGTAGCGCGGGTTTGCGCCCGTGCACTGGTCGTCGAAGGCGTCCTCGGCCATTTGGTCGAGCTTCGCGAGGAACTCTTCCTCCGTCACCTTCCCCGCGAGCGCCTCGGCGATGGTCATCGGCTGCCCTACCGCCTTCTGCAATTCTCTGATCTTTTTGATGAGCGCCTCCACGAGGTCGTCGTCCATCTTGCCCTTGCACCCGACGTAGCGGGCGACGTCGGCATAGCGCGCCTTGCACTGCGGGTAGGCGTACTGCGGGAAGGTGCCCATTTTAGCGGGCGCTTCGCAGCTGTTGAACCGTATGACCTCCTCGAGCATGAGCGAGTTCGCCACGCCGTGCGCAATATGGAAGTAGGAGCCGAGCTTGTGCGCCATGGAGTGGCAGACGCCGAGGAAAGCATTGGCAAACGCCATGCCCGCCATCGTGGCGGCGTTGGCCATCTTCTCGCGGGCGAGCGCGTCGTGCTTCCCCTTCTCGTACGCCGCGGGCAGGTACTCGAAGATGAGCTTTGCCGCCTCCTTCGCGATGCCGTTGGTGAAATCCGTCGCCATCACGGAGGCGATCGCCTCGAGCGCATGGCTGAGCGCGTCGATCCCCGAGGCCGAGGTCAGCCCCTTGGGAATGTCCATCATGAGATCGGCGTCGACGATGGCGACGTCGGGCATGAGCTCGTAGTCGGCGAGCGGATACTTCGTGCCCGTCTTTTCGTCGGTGATCACGGCAAACGGCGTCACTTCGGAGCCCGTGCCCGCCGTCGTGGGAATGGCGACGAAGAGCGCCTTGTCGCCCATGTGCGGGAAGGCGTAGATGCGCTTGCGGATGTCCGAGAAGCGCATCGCCATGTCCTCGAAGTCGACCTCGGGATGTTCGTAGAGCACCCACATGATCTTTGCCGCGTCCATCGGCGAACCGCCGCCGACGGCGATGATGACGTCGGGCGCAAAGTCGCGGAGCTGTTTCACCCCCTCCTGCGCGCAGGCGAGCGTGGGATCGGGCGCCACGTTGAAGAACGTCGCGTGGTCGATGCCCTCTTCGTCGAGGATCGCGGTCACTTTTTTGGTAAATCCGCTGTCGAAGAGGAATTTATCGGTGACGATAAACGCCCTCTTCTTCTTGTAGACCTGCTTGCCGAGTTCTTTCAGCGCTACGCCGAGGCAGCCGCGCTTGAAGTATACCTTTTCCGGGGCTCTGAACCACAACATATTTTCCTTCCTCTCCGCTACCGTTTTGATGTTGATCAGGTGCTTGACGCCGACGTTTTCCGAGACGGAATTTCCGCCCCACGAGCCGCAGCCGAGCGTCATCGACGGCGGGAATTTGAAGTTGTACAGATCGCCGATGCCGCCGTGCGACGAGGGCGTGTTGATCACGATGCGGCACGTTTTCATGACGGAGCGGAAGTATTCGATCTTATCCGCGCCCGTCTCCACGTTGACGTACAGGGCCGATGTGTGCCCGAGGCCTCCGTCGCGGATCAGGCGGTCGGCCTTGGCGACGGCGTCCTTGAAGTCCTCGGCGCGGTAGAGCGCCAAAACGGGCGAGAGCTTTTCGTGGGCAAATTCTTCGGTGATGTCCACGCTCTCCACTTCGCCGACGAGGACGCGCGTTCCCGCGGGGACTTCGAACCCCGAGAGCTTTGCGATGGTCGCCGCCGTCTGCCCCACGATCTTGGCGTTGAGCGCGCCATTGATGATGATGGTCTTGCGGACTTTATCCGTCTCGTCGGGGGTGAGAATGTAGGCGCCACGCCTCTTCATCTCCTCCTTGAAGGCGTCGTACACGTCTGTTAAGACGATGGCGGACTGCTCGGAGGCGCAGATCATGCCGTTATCGAAGGTCTTGGAGTGCAAAATGGACGAAGCGGCGAGGCGGATGTCGGCCGAGCTGTCGATGACGGCGGGCGTGTTGCCGGCGCCGACGCCGAGCGCGGGTTTGCCGCTCGAATACGCGGCCTGCACCATGCCGGGGCCGCCCGTCGCGAGGATCATATCCGCTTCGCGCATGATCATGCCGGAGAGCGGCACGGTGGGCTGGTCGATCCACCCGATGATGTCCTCGGGCGCGCCCGCCTTGACCGCCGCTTCGAGGACGACCTTCGCCGCCTCGATCGTGCACTTCTTTGCGCGGGGATGCGGGGAAATGATCAGCCCGTTCCTCGTCTTTAAGCAGATGAGGCACTTGAAGATGGCCGTGGAGGTGGGATTTGTCGTTGGAATGACTGCCGCAAGTACCCCGATGGGCTCCGCGATGCGCGTGTAGCCGAACCCCTCGTCCCGCTCGATGACGCCGCAGGTCTTGGTATCCTTGTAGGCGTTATAGATATACTCGGACGCGTAATGGTTCTTGATGACCTTGTCCTCGACGACGCCCATCCCCGTCTCTTCCACCGCAAGTTTGGCGAGCGGGATGCGCATCTTGTTCGCGGCGAGCGCGGCGCGGTAAAAGATCTCGTCCACCTGTTCCTGCGAATAGGTGGAGAAGATCTCCTGCGCTTTTCTCACCTTTGCGAGCAACTTTCCGAGAGATTCTTCGTCTCTTACGATAAAATCTTTCATGGAAACCTCCTCCCATTTTCTCTTCCCGATTTATCATAGCAAATTTTCCCGAAGATGTCAACGTTCAAATTTAATTTTTCCTCTCCGAAGCCCACGGGCATGCGTGTTGCACGGCGCCGCTGCGCAGCGGCGCCGTGCAACACGCATGCCCGTGGGCTTTCCCATCGGCCGGCGGGCTCGCTGCGCTCACTTTTTCTCTTCACAATGTAATGATAGCACGCGTTTTCCGGGCGCGGGAGGATACCTGCCATTTTTTTTGCAATTTTTCAAAAAAATTTTTTCGGAGCGGAAAAAACGGCAAAATCAGGGCTGATAGATGTATTGGAGCGCGGTGATCGCGATCTGCCGCACCGTGCCGTCCACATAGTTGTAGCTGCCGAAAAATCCGCCGCTGCGCGCAAGGATGTTCTTGTACTCCACGACGACTTCGTCGCCGGCGCGGATGCCCGCCACGATTTTGTTGGCCTCGTCGGTGCGCGCATAGGAGCCGCTCCCGCTGCCCGAGAGGTCGGTGCGCTCGCCGTTCACCGTGATAGCCGTGACGACCTTGACGCTGTTCGACCACTCGCCGTAGAGCGGGCTATCCGTGCTCGCCGCGACGGCGATCAGGTAGTTGGCGCGCGCCGAGAGCGCCGAGCTCGTGTACAGCGTCGCCGTGGAGAAGGTGATATCCATCCGCGCGTCGCCCTCGATATAGCCGTACTGCGTCACCTCGCCGTCTGCCTCGCGGTGCGTCTCGATGAGACTTTGGACGGCGAAACGGGCGTCGTTTGCGGGAATGGCGAAGTTAAGCCCCTCGACGTTCTGGCCGTTGTAGG
>CANRFD010000122.1 GCA_947629845.1 uncultured Clostridia bacterium | reverse complement strand
ACGGCGGACAGGTACTTCTCGTGATAGCCGAGTTCGCGGGCGATGTCGGCGACCCGGATATCCGAAAAGCGGTGCCATGTCACGAAATTTTTGATCTTCTCGCACAGCTGCTTTTGGGGCGGGAGGGGGACGCCTGCCGCCTCCTGTCCGCTGGCGAGCTCGATGATGATCTGCGTTGCGAGGTAGTTTGAACGCACCGAGCGGGGGGCTTCCGCCTCCGAGGCGAGGAGCATGCGGGCGAGCGCGGCGATGGCTTCGCCGTCCTTGAAGTGCCCGAGCGGGGGTAGGGAGACGGCCGCGGGCAGGGCGGGGCAGTGGAAGTGCATCCAATAGAACCTGCAGCTGCACACCCGCGTGCCGTGCTGGTTCAGCGTGGGCGACATGATGAGATATTCCCCCGCCTTCACCTCGTATTCCCTGTCGGCGTCGGCGATGTACAGCACGCCCTCGGTGACGGCCATGAGCTCGTATTCGTACAGGCGGCGGGTGAGATGCTTCCACCCCCGCGCGGGAGAGATAAATTCCCCGAACCACAAAAGCTGCACGGGGCGTTCCAAATCGAAGTGCAACATATTACTTTTTGATATCCTCGCATGGAATTATGAGATTGATTTTCTTCGCAGCCCTTTCTATAATCATTATAGCATGTTGTGTGAAAAAAGCAAGCTATCGGCTTGAAAAATGATTGGGGGAAAGAAAATATGAGAACTTCGAACAGGAAGAAAGTGTGGCTTTCCGTCGCGTCCGCCTTACTTTGCGTGCCGTTTGCGTTGGGCGTGCTCGGCGCATGCGGCGACAATGGCGGCAACGGCGGCACCGGCGGTACAGGCGGTACAGGCGGCACCGGCGGTACGGGCGGCACGGGCGGCGGCGCTTCTTCCGCACCCACCGAACAGACGACGGCGGCGGACAGCGGGGCGCTGACCTATGCGGCACTCTCCGCGGTGAACGACAGGGACGCCTACTCCGTGAACGCGCTGCAGAAGGAGACGGCCTACCTCCTTTCGCTCGACGAGGACAGACTTCTCTACAACTTCCTCGACAACGCGGGGCTCGATCACGGGAACGAACAGCGGTACGGCGGCTGGGAAAATTCGCTCATCGCCGGCCACACGATGGGGCACTACCTCTCCGCGCTGGCGCAGGCCTATGCGAACGGCGCCACCTCCGAGGCGGACAGGACGCTGCTCGGGGAGAAGCTCGGCAAGATCATCCGCACGCTCAAGGCCTGCCAGGACGAGAGCTACGCCGACGGGCGGGTCACGGGAGCGCAGGAGGGATTTCTGTGGGGCGCGAACGTCTCGGGACACGGCAGCGCAGTGGAATTTCAGTTCAACAACGTCGAGCAGGGCAGGACGGACATCAACTCGCAGGCGTGGGTGCCGTGGTACACCATGCATAAGATCTTGGCGGGGCTCATCGACGTCTACCGCTACACCGGCAACGAGACGGCGCTGACCATTGCCACGCGCCTCGGCGACTGGACGTATAACCGCGTTTCCAAGCGGAGCGAGGCGACGAGAAAGGTGGTTCTCTCCACCGAATACGGCGGCATGAACGACTGCCTCTACAACCTCTATGCCATCACGGGGGAGGAGAAGTACGCCGTCGCGGCGCATCAATTCGACGAGGACATCCCCACGCAGGGCACCTTCGCGCAGACCTCCATGGTCGACCTGATGTACGACAACGACGCCCCCAACTACCTCTTGGGGCAGCACGCGAACACGACCATTCCCAAGGTCATCGGGCTTCTCAACGGCTACATTCAGACGCGGGATAAGACGATCGCGGGGGTGACCGCCGAGACCAACGGGCGGGGGACGCCCAACCTCTACCTGAAGGTCGCCGAGAACTTCTGGGAGCACGTCGTAGAGCACATGAGCTATGTGACGGGCGGCAACTCCGAGGATGAGCACTTCCGCGCCGACGATTCCCAGAACAAGTACCGCGACTACGACAACTGCGAGACGTGCAACACCTACAACATGCTCAAGCTCTCGCGCATGCTGTTCACGCTCACCAAGGACAAGAAATATCTCGACTACTACGAGAATACCTACATCAACGCCATTCTCTCCTCGCAGAACCCCGAGACGGGCATGACGATGTACTTCCAGCCCATGGCTTCGGGGTACTATAAGACGTACTCCACGCCCGAAAACAGCTTTTGGTGCTGCACGGGCAGCGGCATGGAGAGCATGTCTAAACTCGGCGACAGCATCTACTACACCGCCGGCAACGCGACGTACGTCGCCATGTACATGAGCTCCGTCTACAAGACGGACGGCGTGACGCTCACCATGACCGCCGACCTCGAAAATTCCGACGTCGTCACCCTGACGGTGGACGAGGGCGCGACCATTCTCCGCCTGCGCCGCCCCGACTGGACGACCAAGTTCGAGGTGAAGGTGGGGGAGAACGACATCCCCGTTGCGGCGGACGACGGGTTCGCCGACATCGAGGTGGAAAAGGGCATGACGGTGACGGTGACGCTCGGCAAGCAGATCACCATGCACAACCTGCCCGACGCGCAGAACGTGTATGCCTTTAAGTACGGCCCCTTCGTGCTCTCCGCCGAGCTCGGCACCGGGAACAAGAAGAGCGGCACGCACGGCTGGGCGGGCTCCATCGAGGTGCCCAATAAGCTCACGGGGCTGCAGGAGAGCTACAACGTGGCGAACGGCTCGCTTGCCGACTTCACCGCCAACATCAACAACTATATGACGCGGGGCGCGGACGGCAAGTTCACCCTGACGGGCATCGACGACGGCCCGCTGACCTATTCCCTTCACTATAAACAGTACACGCAGCGCTATTCGCTCTACTACCGCTTTATCGGCACCGACGCGGCGCCCGAGGCGGACAGCGGCTATGAAGATACGACGGTGGACTCCATTCAGCCGGGGCGCGGGCAGTATGAGACGGCGGAGCGCATGGTAAGCGCGGAGAACAGCACGGGCGCCGATTCCGAGACCAGCCGCTATGCCAACGCGGGGGGCAGCTTCTCCTACTACATGGGCGTGGATAAAACGAAGCCCGCCGCCAACTACATCATGACGAGCTTCATGAAGGCGGACAACAACAAGACCATTAAAATTTCGGTGGGGGACACCGTGCTCTATACGGCGACGCTCAACTACACGGGCGCGGACGCCATGTACGAGGTGTATATCCACATTCCGCAGACCGTCGTCGAGGCGGCGGCGAAGCGAACCATCGACACCAACGAGAAGGACTGCATTCTCATCAAGATCGAGAGCAACAAGGCGGGCGAGGCCTCCGCAAGGGTCGTGAGCGCGTTCAACATCATCACCCGCGAGCTCAAACAGGGCGGCGTGGCGTACTTCGTCAACTGCGGCGACAACGACGTGCATACGCTCTCCGAGGGGGATAAGTTGGGGCTGTATAATTCGGTGACAGACCAAGCCTACGGCGTGGACGCGGGCACCGACATGAGCTGGGGCGTCTGGGATGAGTATAACGCAACATGGGGTGCGGATCTGGCTTATTCCGCGGCAAACGGTGCGGACGCGAACGTCTTGCGCGGGCACACGCCCAACGGCGGCGTTTCCACCAAGAGCACTTGGGCGCAGGAGGGCATCGCCGACGGCGTGGATAAGACGATCTCCAACCGCTACACCAAGAACCACTACGAGTGCGGGCTTTCACCCAAACTGACCTACAAATTCGGCCTGCCCAACGGCAAATATACCGTGAAAATGTACTTTGCCGACCCGTGGCCGGGCGTGAGCACCAACCCGTCCGTCAACGCCAACGGCACGCAGCTTGCAAACTGCGCCACCGGCGCGGAGGTATCCTTGACGGCGACGGTGTCCGACGGCACGCTTACGCTCAACTTTACGACGTCAAACCTCTGCATCAACATTGCGTATATCGTCATCGCGCTTGCGTGAGCGACGATTGTGATTGGGGGGAGGCCGCCGTCCGCTGCTTTTGCGGGCGGCGGTTTTTTTGGTGTTTTTTTTGGGGGGGAGCCCCACCCCCGTCCCTACGGGACACCCCCGTCCCTACGGGACACCCCCGTCCCTACGGGACACCCCCGTCCCTACGGGAC
>CANRFD010000121.1 GCA_947629845.1 uncultured Clostridia bacterium | reverse complement strand
GGCGCGGAGACGGCGGAAAATGGCGTGTGGTGCGACGGCCCCAAGGACGCGCTGTTCGCGCAGCTCGGCGGCGGCAAGGAGCGCATCGTCGCGGAGGATCTCGGCATCGTGGACGAAGGGGTGCGCGCCCTGCTTCAGAGGACGGGCTTCCCCGGCATGAAGGTGCTCCTGTTCGCCTTCGATGGCAATCCCGAAAATCCCTTCCTGCCCGAAAACATCGCGGAAAACAGCGTCGTCTACACGGGCACGCACGACAACGACACCGTGCGCGGCTATGTGGAATCGCTCACCGCGGAGCAATTTCTGCTCATGCGTTCACGGGTGGCGCAGGCGCTCGCCGACGAAGGGGTGCGCATGCGGCTCGACGCACAGGGCAAGGACATGCCCGAAGCGCTCATACGGCTCGCGCTCTCGTCCAAGGCAAAGCTCGCCGTCATTCCCGTGCAGGACATTTTGCGCCTTCCCGAGGCGGCGCGCATGAATTACCCGGGCACGCGGGAGGGGAATTGGCAATTCCGCCTGAAGCGCCCCGTCTCCCGCGGCGCACTCGGAAAACTGAAAAAATTTGTAAAAAAATATAGGAGGTAATAAAATGGCAAAGGAAAAAAAGAAGGGCTTCTTTGGCGAATTTAAGGAGTTCATCACCCGCGGGAACGTGCTCGACATGGCTGTCGGCATCATCGTCGGCGGCGCCTTCACGGCGATCATCACGGCGCTCGTAAACGGCATCCTGACGCCGCTTCTGCAGATGATCGGCGCAGGCGAAGACGGTTTCGGCGCCCTGCAAGTCATTCTCCGTGCGGCGAAACTCGATCCCGCGACGGGCGCGGAACTCGCTCCCGCCGTCATCCTCGATTTCGGCATCGTCATTTCCGCGATCGTCACCTTCCTTCTCACCGCGCTCATGCTGTTCACCATCGTGTACACGATCAACCACATCCGCGCGCACGCCGAGAAGATCAAGGCGAAGAAGGCCGCGGAAGAGGCCGCAGAAGCTCCCGCAGAGCCCGCGCCCGCACCCGCCGCTCCCACGACGGAAGAGCTGCTCGCCGAGATCCGCGATCTTCTCAAAGCACAGCAGAACGCCCAACCCAAGGAATAACATCCGAGGCGTGAAAAAACGGCGGGTTTCCCGCCGTTTTTTCACGCCCCTCTTGCTTCCCCGCCCCGCAAGGCTTCCCCTTTTGCAAAGGGCGCCGCAGGCGTGCCTTGCGCTGAAGCTCCGCCGTAGGCGGTGATGGGGATTGAGCCATAACCCCGCCCGCGCCCCCGTCTTGGCTCCCCCTTGAGGGGGAGCTGTCGAGGCCATAGCCGAGACTGAAGGGGTGTCAAACAGAGAGGGGGGTACTCCGTCGCCCCGCCCGCCGTGTCTCCCGTCCTCCTCATTCCGAGGGCGCAGCCCGAGCGAATCTTCCCTTATCAATCGAATTGCCCGCCCCTCGCTTCCCCCCTTTGGGGGAAGTACCCGCGCAGCGGGGGATAGGGGTTCTTGCGCATAAAACCAAACCCGCCACACAAATCACGTCCCGCCCCCTCCTCGGGAGGGGGGTAGGGGGGGGCTCCTCCCCATCCTCCATCCATCATCCTCTTGACATTTCCCATATTCCGCTCTATAATAAAAAAAAGGAGGCTCGGTATGAAGCGATCCCGTGCTGTAAGTTTTGCGGTACTTGCCGCCGTCTACGTCCTCGCGGGCGGGGCAGGCGTCGCCATCTATCTGTTCCTGCCGCTCCCCGTATGGCTCGCGCTCCTGATTGCCGACGTCGCCGCAACGCTCATCACCTTTGTATTCAGCCTGATCTTCAAGAACGCTTCGGTGTACGATCCCTATTGGAGCGTCCAGCCCATCGTCATTGTCGTCGTATGCGCATGTCTGCACGCGCCCGCGGCGGTCAACGTCCTGCCCCTCGCCGCCATTCTGATATGGGGCATGCGTCTCACGGCGAATTGGGCGTACACCTTCCACGGGCTCGAGCATCAGGACTGGCGCTACACGATGCTCGCCCAAAAGACGGGCAAACTGTACTTTTTCGTCAACCTCGTCGGCATCCACCTCGTGCCCACGCTCGTCGTCTACGGCTGCGTGCTCCCCGCGGTGTATACCTATCTCGAAGCTCCCGCCTTCAATGCGGGGAGCGCGGTGTTCTTCTGCGTCTCCCTGCTCGCCGTCCTGTTGCAGGGCACGGCCGATTTCGAAATGCACCGCTTCCGCAGGAGAAAAACGGGCGGCTTCATCCGCGACGGCCTCTGGAAGTACTCCCGCCACCCCAATTATTTGGGCGAAATTCTCATGTGGTGGGGCGTCGGCGGGGCGGCGGTCTGTCTCATGCCGCACAATTGGTGGCTGCTTGCGGGCGCGTTTGCGAACACGCTGCTCTTCCTCTTCGTCAGCATCCCGCTCGCCGACGGGCATCAGGCGCGCAAGGAGGGCTTCGCGCTCTATAAAAAGAACACCCGCATGCTCCTGCCCCTCTACAAAAAGCAGCGGACGGAGCAGGAACAACAGGAACAACCGGAATAACCCAAACAATAGAAAGCTGTCAAACCAACGGAAAAGCGCATACAATAATTTGTATGCGCATCTGTTTTGTTACGGGCGGAAGTCTCAACGATTATGCGGAAAAATTCGACGGCACGTCCGCGGACGTCGTTTGCTGCGGGTTCCATGCGCTCGGGCAGGTGAGTTACGAGCGGGAGCTGAAGGGGGAAACCAACCTGTTCGAGGACGTCGCACTCCTCTCCAAGGAGGGGAAAAACGTCGTCGTCGCGGGGTGCTACACCAACGCCCGCGGCATACGGCGCAAGTCCGTCGTCATTGCGGAAAAGGGGCGCATCCTCGGCGTTTCCGACATGGTCAACCGTCTCGACGGCGGCGAATACCGTAGCGGCGCGAACATCAAGATCTACGATACCGCGGCGGGCAAGCTCGGCATCGTCGTCGCCGAAGACCTGTACTTCCCGCAGGTCATGCAGACGCTCTCCGTCTGCGGTGCGGAGGTCGCCATCTGCGTGTTCGAGGAGATGGCGGAGAGCCTCGAACAGACGCTCATCCGCGCCGAGGCCTTTTTCTACGGCATTCCCGTGTGCCTGTGCGCCTTCGGGTTTGCCGAGGCCGCCGACATCGCAGGCAAGCTGTGCTTTTCCTCCCCCAAGAACCCCTGCGTGTACGACTTGAAGCGCGAACAGGAGTATCACTTGGTGGAGACCCGCCAGCGCGGCTTTTACCGCCGCAGAAAAAACGGATTTTAGGCTTGATTTCGCCGTCCGCGCGTGCTATACTGAAGTCATGGGAAACGCAGCCGAATTTATTTCGTCCTATAACCGCATCGACGTCCGCCTGCGCGCCGTCTACCGCGGCAAGGGAAATTTGAATTTCACCGACCTCGTGCGCCGCTGCGCGGAGATCAACGCCACGGTCAAACGGTACGAAGAGGAGCTCCTGTCCTTCGCCCGCCTCCGCAACGCCATCGTGCACGAGAGCAAGCGGGAGTACGTCATCGCCGAACCCTGCGACAGCGCAACGCAGCTCATCACCCATATCGCCGCCCTGCTCGAAACGCCGCCCCGCCTTTCCGTGCTCAAACCCAAGCGGATCGCCGGCGTCGAGGCCTCTGAGCCGCTGTCCGCAGCCGTCGTCATGAGCGCGAGAACGGGCTTTTCCAACCTGCCCGTCTACCGCGGCGGGCGCATGGTGGGCATGCTCGGCGACCGCCGCATCGTCCGCACCGTCGGCAGCGCGCTGGAGCGGGGAGAGGACATCGACGAAGCGCTCAAAACGCCGTGCGGGGAGGCGACGGCGGAAGAGGATCTCCTGCGCTTTTACAAGGTGCTCGGCAAGGACGACACGGTGCAGAGCGCGCTCGACGCGTTTGCGGAAAACAGAAAGCTGCTCGCCGTCATCGTCACGGAGACGGGGCGGATGGGGGACGCCGCCGTCAATCTTCTCACCCCGTCGGATATCCCCCGTCTCATGCAGCTCGCCGAGGAATAGCCCCCGCACAAAATATCATGTCGCCCCACGGCCTTCTCCTGCCCCCTCCTCGGGAGGGTGGAGCGGCGCACCATGCTCAACAGCCCTGTGGGCTGTGAGCGCGCCGCGACAGGAGGCG
>CANRFD010000120.1 GCA_947629845.1 uncultured Clostridia bacterium | reverse complement strand
GCGCTGTACAGGGCGAAGTAGGGCATGGGGGTGATGGCGGACATGCTCCCGACGCACAAAATTTCCGTGTCGCCGTCGAGGGGGGCGCGCCTTAAAAAACCGCCTATCAGCGAAACCGCGCCCTCCAAATTCACCCTGGTCTGAAAGACGAGCTTTGCTTCGTCGTACTTTTCGAACGCCATCTGCGTGTCCACGCCCGCCACATACACGAGGCGGCCGAGCGCGATTTTTTCTTCATCGCAGTACGAAAACAGGTCGGCGCGGCTGCCGCCGTCGGTCAGGTCGCAGGCGCAATATTTTACGGGCAGGGCGGGGAATTTTTCGCGCAGGGCGGCGGCGAGAAGGGCGAGGCGTTCATCGCTTCTGCCCGTCAAAAAGAGGGGCTCGCCGCGTTCGGCGAGGAGCTCCGTAAACGCGCCGCCGAGGCCGCCGCACGCGCCCGTGACGAGGGTATACCGCGGCGGGCTCAATTTTTCTTGTTGTTTTTCCAATTTTCTTCCTCTTCCGCCGTGGTGAAGTCATAGGTGATGCGGCTGCTCCGTGCGGTGAGCGCCTTCACGAAGTCGTCGTACCACTTCTCGTTGACGACGATGACGGTGTATTCCGTCTTGAAATCGTCGAAGTACACGGCGAGCTTATGCGACCCCTTGAAGAGCCGCACGGAGTAAATTTTCGAGATGAGAAACTTCGACTTGATAAAGCCGAACTGCAGGATGAGCTCCTTTTCGGTGACGACGTACCGCGAGCGCACGAGCATGGCGACGATGAGCACGGCGAGCAGAATGCTCACCAGATACAGGAGAACAAATTTCATCCACTGGTAGGCCGAGGTGATGTCGCCCTTCAGAAAGTCGATCAGCTGCCATGTCGTTAGCCCGATGCCCGCCGCGCACAGGGCGAGCAGCACGGCAAACAGGACGATCATGACGGGCGAAAAGCGGAATTTGAAGGTATCCGGGGTGCGGTTTGCGTTTTCCGACGTCTGTTCCATACGCACAGTATAAAGCATTCCCGCAAAAAAAGCAATCTTTTTCTTTTGCCGAAAAAATTTTCACACCTTTCCGCGGGGAACACTTGAAATATTTCGGCGGAACCGTTATAATGAAAAAAATGACACTTGTTGACAAAAAACACGCGGCACACGCGAGGGAGGGAAGTATGATCAAACTCATCAGGCAGGGCGTATACTACACGGAGGAGGGGCGCGTCGTCACGGAGGCGCACGCCTTTATGACCTCCGATAAAAAGGAGAAGGCCGTTGCGCGGACGATGTCTTACGCCCTTCTGCGTGCGCACGGCGGCACGGGGGAAGGGACGGCCGGGCTCCGCTTCGACGCCCTCGTCTCCGACGCCGCGACCTGCATCGGCATTGCGGAGACGGCCGACACCGCCTTTGCGCTTCCCTATACCGTCATGGGAGAGGGGGAAGGCAGGCTGTCCGCGGCAACCGTCGCTGCGGCGAAGAAGCTCGGCGCCGACCTTGTGCCCGCCCGCCTCGCCGCCCCGCATGCCTACATCAACGAATGCTGCGCCAAGGGGGGCGAAGCCATCCTCTGCGCCGGGGTAAAACCTGCCTGCGGTGCGCTCGGCACGCTCGGCGTCTGCGGCGACGCGGACGCGCTCATCGCACAGCGCATCGGCCGCACGTACGAACTTCCCGCGCCGCAGACCGTCGCCGTCTATCTGCGGGGCAAGCTCCGCAAGGGCGTCGGCCCCACCGACGTCGCGCTCGCGCTCGTCAAGGCGGCGGCGAAGAGCTCCTTCGCCAAGGGGAAGCTCCTCGAATTTATCGGCCCCGGGGTCGCGCGGCTCTCCATGGACTGCCGCTGCGCCATCGACGCCTTGGCGGCCGCAACGGGCTGTTTTGCCACGCTGTGGGAGACGGACGAGCGCACCCGCGAATATTTTGAACAGCACGGCAGGGCGGGGGACTTCGTTGAACTGCACCCCGGCCGCCCCGCCTACTACGACGGCGCAATCACCGTCGACCTCGCCCGCGTGGAGCCCATGCTGGCGTTTGCCGCCGTGCCGGGGGAAGCGGTCGCCGTCGCCGCCTTCCTCGCCGATCCCATCGCCGTGATCGCGCAGGCGGAACGGGCGGGCCGCAAGCTCGACCCCGCGTTTACGCTCGCGGAGGCCTTCTCGGAAGGCACGCTCCGCGTCGGGGCGGCGGTCGCGGCGGGCGGCTACGAGGAGCTCGCGGAGGCGGCGGAACAGCTGCGCGGCAACCCCTTGCGGGCGCCGTTTGCGCTCCTTATCCGTCCTCAGAGCGCGCCCGTCGCACGGGAGCTCGCCGAGAACGGCTATCTTACGTCGCTCATCGACGCGGGCGCCGCGGTGCAGTCGGGCTGCATTCCCGCCCCGCAGGAGGGCGTCCTTCTCACCAACGCCCCGTGCGGACATCTGCCCGCGGGCGCCGTCATCATGGACGTCCGCTCTATCGCGGCGACGGCAATGGCGGGAACCATCGCTTCTGCGCTCGGCACAGAGGGCGCAAAGCGGCTGAAAAAGTACAAATTCAACGGCGCGGCCTATGCGGGCGTACGCCGTGCACACGAAGGCGAGAACGCCTGATCGCGGCCTTCCGCGTCCAAGGGAGGACTCATGGGGCTTACATACGAACAGACAAAGCGCGTCATCAACCTCGACCCCTATCCCCGCCCCGCGCTCATCACGGGGGAGGAAAAGACGGAGGCCTGCAACGCCCTTCTCAAATTTTTGCTCAAGGAACAGGGGCTCATCGCAGCGTTCAACGCGACGTACGAAAGGAAGAGAGAGCTCGTGCGCGGGTACATGAACAGGCGGGCGGCGGTGCCCGTCCCCGCCGACATCCTCGCCCTGCAGGATTCCCTCTTCTGGACGGAGACGGTGGAGCGGGGGATCGTCTCGCCCGAAGAGATCGCCGCGCCCAAGTACGGCATCGGGATGTGGCAGGGAGATATCTCCCGCCTCGCCGCGGACGCCGTCGTCAACGCCGCCAACCGCTCCCTGCTCGGCTGCTTCGTGCCGGGGCACGGCTGCATCGACAACGTCATCCACTCCTTTGCGGGCATGCAGCTGCGCGACGACTGCGCCAAACTCATCGCGGCACAGCGGCAGGAGGAGGCCTCGGGCGACGCGAAGATCACCCGCGCGTACAATCTCCCGTCCAAGTACGTCATCCACACCGTCGGCCCCATGGTGGGGCGGGGGCTCACCGAGGAGGATCGGGCGGAGCTGCGCTCGTGCTACATCTCCTGCCTCAACCTCGCCGAGGAAGCGGGGCTCTCGTCCATCGCCTTTTGCTGCATCGCGACGGGGGTGTTCAACTTCCCGCACGAGGAGGCGGCGGAGATCGCGACGGGCGCCGTCGTCAACTGGAAGCTGCGCCGCACCGAAAGCAAGCTCAAGGTCATCTTCAACACCTACCTTCCCCGCGACACGGAGATCTACCAAAACATTCTCAAAATGATCTGAATCCCTCCCGCGAGGGATTTTTTATAAGGAGCGCATATGAAGTACGTCATTGCATTGGACGCGGGCACCACCAGCGTGCGCGCATTCCTCTACGACATCAAGACGGGCGCCTTCGTGCACGGGGTGCAGCAGGAGGTGGGGCAGAGCTTTCCGCAGCCCGGCTGGGTGGAACAGGACGCCAGCGAGATCTGGTTCAAGGCGCTGTACTGCGTGAACGACTGCGTGCGCCGCGCCGGGGCGGAGAACGTGGCGGGCATCGGCGTCGCCAACCAGCGGGAGACCGTCGTGATGTGGAACCGCGAGACGGGCGAACCCGTCTGCCCCGCCATCGTGTGGCAGTGCCGCCGCACCAGCGAGGACTGCGAGCGCCTTCCCGGGGAGGTGAAAAAGCTCATCCGCGAGCGCACGGGGCTGCTGCCCGACGCCTACTTTTCCGCCAGCAAGATCAAGTGGAACTTCGACCATCTCCCCGCCACGCGGCGGCTGCTCCGCGCGGGCAAGCTGTGCGTGGGCACGGTGGATAGCTACCTCGTGTTCCGTCTCACGGGCAAGTTCTATACCGACTACACCAACGCCTCCCGCACCATGCTCTTCAACATCCACACCCTCGATTGGGATGAAGAACTGCTGCGCGCGTTCGGCGTCCCCCGCGAGGCGCTCCCCGAGGCGCTGCCCTCGGACGGAAGGTACGGCGAGGCCGCGTTCGGCAGCGTCCGCATCCCCGTCGCGGGCGTGGCGGGCGACCAGCAGGCAGCCCTTGTGGGACAGGCCGCCTTCGCCGAAGGGGAGGGGAAGGTGACGTACGGCACGGGGCTCTTCCTCCTCTTCAACACG
>CANRFD010000119.1 GCA_947629845.1 uncultured Clostridia bacterium | reverse complement strand
CGGGTTCGAGCCCCGGCGGGTACACCACAGAGCCCCTGCGCAAATTGCGCAGGGGCTCTGTGGTGTATTCGTCAAGGACGAGAACCCGTTGGGTTCGCCCCGCCCGCTCATATTGTGCCGTCGAAGGGCGGCACGCCCTGTTTTTTAATGCTTTTCCCTATGACATATCCAATATTCGCGTAAGTTCGTCGAGCATTTTTTGCTTGCGGTGCTCGTAAAATACGTCAAAATCCTTGATATCCTTTGAGATATCGTCGTCTAAATAGGCGACGCAGTTGCCCTGCCCGCACCAATCGATGAGCGTTGTTTTGTTCTTGCTCTCGTTCTCCTTCCCCTCCAGGAGCTGCAAGTTGGGCAAGGTGTTGCGCAGATATTGCCAATCCCCGATCTTTTTCTTGTCGGCGATCCCTGCGGCTCTCAACTTGTTTGTCTCGAAGCCCGTATAAGGGTGGACGTGGTCTTGGTGCCACTCGATATGCCCTAACTTTTTCTCGGGGTACAGAACGGAGAGCAACAGAAAGGTGTGCCAGCCCTTTTCCTTCCAAAAGTACCCCTCGATCTCATCCCTGCTCATGCTGAATTTTTTGTTGCCGACCAAAACGACGTCCTTGAAAATATCGATCCCGAAGGGTCTTGCCGAGCACTTTATTTTATCGAGCGCCGTCCTCGTCCCCGAGAGCGCCGAATTGCTCGCAACGCCATAGATGTTTTTCAGGAAGCAAATCACCAGATACTTCCGCAGGCCGGCAAGCGTTTCCTCGGAGTCCGCGCCGCCCTTGTACATGTAATACGCGGCGGGGATCAACGCATTGTAGGAGGTAATGTTGTCCCGGCAAAAGCCCAGATCGACGAGCATTTTCACGGTCTTGATCAATGCCAGCTTGATGCCGTCGAACTCGCTGCGGATGACGTCAATCGTCTGTTTTTTGAACGACGTGATCTTCAGGTTCACGGGAGCCCCCGTGAGCACGAGGCATGCCCGCAAAATAAAATCTTTGGTGAAATTGAATTTCCCGCCCTTGCCGTTCAATTCGCGGATGAGACTCCCGATTTTTTCCCTGCCGTCCGTCCAGCCCGAAACGATGGTCGAAAACAGCAGATCGGTCTTGGAGAGATACGTCCCCGAGGAATTGATGCGTACAAAGATGTTCAGGACGTCGTCGTAATCGGCCTCCTCGATGGAATAGAAGTTCAAAATCGCCTCGTCTCCGCCGGCAATGTAGACCTTGTACAGCTTCAGAAGATTTTTGCTCTGCTGCTCGTTCAGCCCGTGCGCCGTTATGTACTGCAACGCCTCGTATTCCGTATCGAAATCCAAAATATCGCAGACCCTGAACCACGTTTGGTCTGCCGGAACGTCTTGCGCGCCGAAAAACCGGAAACGCTTTACAAATCCGTCGTCGTCCTGCCTCCGGTCGGCCGCCGAGTCCAAATTGAAGTACAGCTTTTTCTTCGGGAACGCCTCGTTGGTATTCCACCACTTTTTCTTGATCTTGAAGGCGATGCTCCCCTGTAATGCGATATAGAGCGACGAAAGCCTCTGCTGTCCGTCCAACACAATGTAATAATTGTCGAAATCGGTGACGAGCTTTTCGGGCGCCTTTATATTCTCCGAGCGATCCCGTTGGTGATAGTCCTTGATAAATTCGTAGAGCACGAGGTTGCTATCGGAAATCGCCTTTTTGGTCGTTTTCCAAAACAGCAGCGTGCCGATCGGATAGCCCATGACAATGGAATCGAAGAGGTTTTCGATCTGCTCCTCGCGCCAAACGAAATTCCTTTGGATCTCGGGGAGATACATCTGCCCCTGCGCGATCATGTTCATCGCCCTCTTGATCGAGATGTTCTCGTACTTCATTTGTCCTCCTCGTTAAAAATGTCCGTACGGGCGTCTTTTACTTCACATATACAACGTAATTTTCCTTCCGCGGGGAGGCGGGTTTGGGCGGGGCGGCGGGGTAGCCCAAGACGCAGTGGCCGATGCCCTCGTACTCGCCCTCGACGCCGAGCGAGCGCAAAATCTCCTTGCCCTCTTCGCTCTCGAACTCCTCCCGCGCGCGGTGGATCCAGCAACTGCCGACGCCCTCGCTCTCGGCGGCGAGCATCAAATTCCCCATCACGAGGCTGCCGTCGTACACGCGGGTGTTCACGTTTTTATCGGCGAGCACGACGAGGACGACGGGTGCGCCGTAGAAGGGATCGGCCGTCGTTCCCAAAATTTCGGCGTTCATCCTGGAGAGCCTGTCCCGCAGCGCCCTGTTGGTGACGGCGAGGATGATGGGCGACTGCCTCCCCCTGCCCGTTGCGGCGTATGTACCGACCTCGCAAATGCGCCGTACGATCTCCTCGGGCACCTCCCTTTGGGAGAAATTTTTTGTGCTTCTTCTGCCGATGATAAATTCTTCGAATGCGTTCATACCGACCTCCTTTTTCCGCTATTATAGCAGGAAGGAGGCGGCCGCGCAAGTGTGATTGCAAAAAAATCACAATCCGCGCAAGAAATTTTCTTTCCCCCCTTGATTTTTTCCCGATTTCCTGTATAATAGAAGTAACGGCGTATTTTCCGCGCCGCAAAAACAGCAAGGGGAATCAATATGAGCGTATCCGCAAAGAATATCCGCAACATCGCCATCGTCGGCCACAGCGGCGAAGGCAAAACGACCCTTATGGAGGCCATGCTTTTTAACGGCGGCTCCATCGAACGCATGGGGAAAACGGACAACGGCACCACCGTCTCCGACTTTGACGAGCAGGAGATCGCAAGAAAGACCTCGATCTCGCTCTCTCTCGCCTACACCACGTGGCAGGACGTCAAGCTCAATCTCATCGACGTGCCCGGGTTCTACGATTTCGAGGGCGAATTTAACTCCGCGATGCGCGCATGCGGCGCGGCGCTCGTTGTGATGGGCGCGAACGGCTCCGTCACCGTCGGCGCGGAGAAGGCCATCGACTACTGCCTCAAGGCCAAAAAGCCGCTCGTCGTGTTCATCAACGGCATGGACAAGGAGAATGCCGACTATGCAGGCACCGTCCGTGCGCTGCAGGAGCGCTACAAGAACAAGATCGCGCCGCTGCAGGTGCCCATCATGGAGGGCAACAAGATGACGGGCTACATCAACGTGATCACGGGCAAGGCCTACCGCTTCACCGCGGCGGGTCCCGAGGAGACCCCCGTTCCCGAGGCCTACGGGCGCGGGCTGGAGGAGATGCAGTCCTCTCTCATGGAGACCGCGGCGGAAAACGACGACGTTCTCCTCGACAAATATTTTGAAAACGGCTTCCTCTCCCGGGAGGATACCGTGATCGGCGTCCGCAAGGGCATCTACACGATGAGCGTCATCCCCGTCATGGCGGGCAGCGCGCTGCTCAACAAGGGCGTCATCAATCTCATGAACGAGCTCGTGGAATATCTCCCGCAGGCTGCCGAGCGTGCGGCGATCGCGGCGACCGACATAAAGACGGGCGCGGCGGCGGAGGTCTGCTGCGAGGAGGACGGCCCCTTGGCGGCGCAGGTATTCAAGACGGCGGTCGACCCCTTCGTCGGCAAGCTGAACTATCTGCGCGTCTGCCGCGGCGTGCTCCGCTCGGGCATGAGCGTTCTCAACCCCAACACCAACACGGTGGAGCGCATCAACGCCATCTACCTCGTCATGGGCAAGAAGCAGACCCTCGTCACCGAGCTGGGCGCGGGCGACATCGGCGCCGTAAACAAGCTGACCAACACGGGCACGGGCGACACGCTGTGCGATACGGGCGCGGCAGTGCAGTTCGACCCCATCGAGTTCCCCGAACCTGTGCTCTCCATGGCGGTCAACGCCGTTGTGCGCGGCACCGAGGACAAGGTGTTCGGCGGGCTTGCCCGTCTCACCGAGGAGGATAAGAGCTTCAAGGTCGTCAAGAACGTGGAGACGGGCGAGACGCTCGCCTGCGGACAGGGCGAGATCCAGCTTGAGATCATCAAGAAGAAGCTGAAGTCCAAGTTCGGCGCAGACGCCGAGTTCACCACCCCCACCGTCGCCTACCGCGAGGCCGTCACCTCCGTGGCGGAGGCCGAGGGCAAGCACAAGAAGCAATCGGGCGGCGCGGGGCAGTTCGGCGTCGTCAACATCCGCTTCGAGCCCGGTGCGGCGGACGGCGTATTTGAATTTGTAGACGCGACCGTCGGCGGCTCGGTGCCCAAGCAGTTCATCCCCGCCGTCGAAAAGGGTCTGCGCGAGGCCATCCAGAAGGGCGTGCTCGCGGGCTACCCCATGGTCAACCTGAAAGCGACGCTGTTCGACGGAAAGTCCCACCC
>CANRFD010000118.1 GCA_947629845.1 uncultured Clostridia bacterium | reverse complement strand
CACCCCCGTCCCTACGGGACACCCCCGTCCCTACGGGACACCCCCGTCCCTACGGGACACCCCCGTCCCTACGGGACCCCCTCCCGAGGAGGGGGCGGCAAGGACGGGCGCAGCATAAATACGTCACCTTGAGCGTAGTCGAAAGGTGTCCGCAATATAATAAGGACATGTTTCGACACACAGCCGACCGCGGGTGCGGTCGGCTGTGGCTCAACATGACGTGAATTTATGTGGCGGGGGCGGTGGACGAATAGTGTGCGCGGGCGGGATGACGTGATTTTGTGACACCCCTTCAGTCTCGGCTAAGGCCCCTTGGCTCCCCCTCGAGGGGGAGCCAAGGGGCGGGGCGCGTCGCAAGAGAGGGAAGCCCCACCCCCGTCCCTACGGGGCACCCCCTCCCGAGGAGGGGGCAAGAACATAAGCGGGGACAAAAGGGGGAAGCGAGAGGCGGAGGGGAATTTGGAAAAAGGGTGGAAATGTGTTGCATTTTTGCACTTTCTGTGTTACAATAACGGTGGCGCGCATGTGCGCCTCGTGAGTTCGCTATGCAGGAAGAAACAGAGCAGATCGATCGGGATGAGTCCGCGCAGCCCGTGCGGAAAAAAAGAGATTTCAGGCACGCGCTGGCCGCGTTCCTCCTGTACATGGTGCTGCCCGTACTGTCGTCGGGCATCGTGCGGGCGGTGGGCATCTACATCTTCGTCTCGCCCAACCACTTCGCCCCCGGCGGCATCAACGGTATCGCCGTCCTTTTGGAGTACGCCGTAAAGTGGAACTCCGGCTACTTCCTCATCATGCTCAACGTGCCCCTCTTCTTCCTCGCCTTTTTCTGCCTCGGGAAGAGGGACGCCGTCCTTTCCACCGCCTCCATGGCGCTCACGTCCGTCCTTCTCATCGTCTTTGACTATATCCCCGGCTTCCGCGAGAACTTCACCTTCGACGGCCTTGCGACGGCAGAGCCCGTTGCCTACGGCATCTTCGGTGCGGTGGCGGGCGGGATCTTCCTCGGCGTGGCGCTCGCCATCATGCTGCGCACCTGCGGAACGGCGGGGGGCACCGCGGTGCTCGCCTCCGTCGTCAACAAAAAGTGGCGGTTTTTGAGCGTGAGCTGGATGACTTCCGCCTTCGACGCCGTCGTCGTGTTTGCGTCCTTCTTCGTCTATTACGACGGCGCGAGCGGGTTTGCCGTCAACCTCGTGCCCGTGCTCTCCGCGCTCGTCTCCCTCTTCGTGACGAGCAAGACGAGCGATCTCATCCTGCACGGCTTCAAGACGGCGTATAAATTCGAGATCGTGACCACCCACCCCGAGGAGCTCTCCGCGGAGATCATGGCGCGCACCCACCACGGCGTGACGCTGATGCACGCGACGGGCATGTACACCCATGCCGACAAGAGCATGCTCGTGTGCATCATCCGCAAGCGGCAGATCGCGGAATTGCAGCGGATCATCCGCAAATATCCCGATACGTTTGCGTTTTTCTCGCCGACCTCCGAGGTGTACGGCAAGTTTGCGAAGTAGAAATTCTGCCAAAGGGGAGCGGCGCGCCGCTCTTTTTTTGTTGAAAAGGGAAAATGCGGAATATGGGGAATACTGAACGTATGGACAGGGAGTTCGAACTCGCCGTCGTGGGCGGCGGCATTGCCGGGTATACGGCGGCGCTCACCGCGAAGAGCCTGAAACTCGACGCCGTGTGGCTGGCGCCCGAGGCGTTCGGCGAAAAGACGCGCGCCGCGGAATATGTGCGGAATTTTCCCTCGTTTTCGGGGGATGGGGTCGCCTTTTGCGAGGCGTTGGAGCGGCAGAGGGCGCATGAGAACATCGCATTCGTCCCCGTGCGCGTGGACGGCGTGTACGCGCAGCGGGAGGAATTTTTGCTGACGGCGGGGGAGCGGAGCTTTTCGGCGCAGACGGCGATCCTCGCGACGGGGGGGGAACGGCGGGGGAGCGTGAAGGGGGAGCGCGAATTTTTCGGCAGGGGCGTGAGCTATTGCGCCGTCTGTGACGGGGCGCTCTACCGCGGAAAGACTATTGCGGCCGTTGTGGCGTCGCCCGCGTTTGCGGAGGAGGCCGAATACCTCGCCTCGTTTGCGGAGAGGGTGCACTGCTTCTGCCTGTACCCCGCGGCCGCGTTCCGTGCGGAAAACATCGTGGTGCACGACGGGGCGCCCGACGCCGTGGAGGGGGGCGCGCGCGTGGAGCAAATTTGCAAAAACGGGCAAGCGCTGCGCGTTTCGGCGGTATTTTTCCTGAAAAACTCCGCGCCTCCGCAGGCCATTTGCGGCGGGCTGAAAACCGACGGCGCGCACATTATAACGGACAGGAAGTGCGCGACCAATCTCCCCGGGCTGTTTGCGGCGGGGGACGTGACGGGCACGCCGTACCAGTTCGCCAAGGCGGCGGGGGAGGGGCTCGTGGCGGCCTATTCGGCGCGGGATTTTCTTCTTCAAAAGAAAAAATAAGTAAAAAATTCCTTAAAATCGCCCGTTTTTCCTTGTAAAACGCGGCGGTTTCTATTATAATATCATATATATGTTGCGGGGAGACCCGCGAGACGGCGGTAATTTCCGCAACCGGAGGTTTTATTTTTTATGGACGGCGGCGACATAGGTCTGCTAATCGCCCTTTTGGCTCTCATCGTGCTATCCGCTTGTTTCAGCGCGACGGAGACGGCTTACACAAGTTTCAGTACGGTGCGCATGCGGCGCATGGCGCAGAAAAAACGCACGGCGCGCCTCGTTTTACGGCTTGGGGAGGACTACAACAAGGTTCTCACGACCCTTCTCATCGGGAACAACATCGTAAATATTGCGGCGGCGACCATTTCTACCATCCTATTCGGGCGGTGGATCGCCGACCCCGAGCTCGCGCCCACGGTCTCCACCATTGTGCTCACCGTGGCCGTGCTCATCTTCGGCGAGATCACGCCCAAGACGCTCGCGCGGGAGGCCCCCGAGCGCTTTGCCCGCTTTATGGCATACCCGCTGCTCGTGTGCTCGTGGATCTGCATGCCGCTCAACTTCGTTTTCGGCTATTGGAAAAAGCTGCTCTTCCTCGTGTTCGGGTTCAACAAGAAGCGCAAGAAGTTCACCGAGGAGGAGTTCAAAATGCTCGTCTCCGACGTCAAGGACGAAGGCGTTCTCAACCAGACAGAACACGATCTCATCACCCGCACGCTGCGGTACGACGAACTGCACGTCGGCTCGTGCATGATCCCGCTGGAGCGTGTGATCCTCGTGGAGGTGCGGGACAATTCCCACCTCGTATACAAGATCTTCCGCGAGACCAACTTCTCCCGCATCCCCGTGTACAAGGGGAGCAAACAGAACATCATCGGCATTCTGTACCGTGCCGACTTCTACGAAAATTTGCTCGCCGGGCGGCGGGATTTCCAGAATATCATCCGCCCCATCTCCTATACCTCGACGGACGAAAAGGTGTCCGTGCTCATGAAGCGCATGCAGTCGATGCGCGAACACATGATCATCGTCGGCGCGGAGGGGAACGCGCTCGGGCTCATCACCCGCGAGGACATGATCGAGGAACTGCTGGGCGGCGATATCGACGACAAGTACGATTTGACCCCCGTGACCTCCCCGCTGACCCCCTATATCCCCGAGCCCGAACAGCCCGAGACGGTGGATGAGACGGAGGAGTGATTTCGCGCGATTTCTTTGCCTTGGGCAAATAAATCGCGCGAGGAAACAAGCGCGTTTGGGATATCAACTTGGTCGTCGCGGGCGCTTGAGAAAACAGTAAGCGCGAAGTGTCGCGCAAATTGAGTGCGCTGCCGCAAAAGCGTGGTTTTGCTTCGCGCCGAGCGGCGGCGTGCAGTAGCTCGCCGCCGCGATAGCTCTGGTTCGTTGAATTTATTTTTAAGCCTGCGCACCTTACAGGCGCAGGCTTAAAAATAAATTCAACGAGGAAATAGGCGCGTTTGGGATATCAGGTTGGTCGTCGCGGTCGCTTGAGAAAACAGTAAGCCGCAGGTATGCGGCAAATTGGGTCGTGCAGCGGCGGGAAACCCGCCTCGCACCAAGCGCCGCAGTGCGGTAGCTCTGCGGCGCGATATTGCCGAGTCGCGATGGACGGGCGGGGAGGACATTCAGACTCGCAGTACAATTACGTCCATGCAGTATAAATACGTCACCTTGAGCGTAGTCGAAAGGTGTCCGCATTATTATAAATAAGGACATGTTTCGACACGCCCGCCGAAAGGGCGTCGGCGGGCGGCTCAACATGACGTGATTTTGTAGCCCCACCCCCCTACCCCCTCCCGAGGAGGGGGCAAGGTTACGCGTCATTCTGACGGGAGCGCAGCGACCGAAGAATCCCGATATGGAGAGTTCGGACTTCGTTGTTCGGGAT
>CANRFD010000117.1 GCA_947629845.1 uncultured Clostridia bacterium | reverse complement strand
GCATGTCGCGCTTCTTGTAGCCCGCCGTCGCCGTGCCGTAGAGCCCCGCTTCGGTGGGACGCGTCTGCACGACGGCAAAGCCCGCCCCCTCGAACGCCGCCTGCAAAGTGCGGGAGAGGGCGAGGTTGATGTCGCTCTCCTTGACGCCGCTCTCGACGCCCACGACGCCGCCGTCGACACCGCCGTGCCCCGCGTCGATGACGACGGTCATGCGGCGCGCCGTGGACGCGGTGCGGGAGAGCGCGAAAAAGCAGACGCCGAAGGCGAACGCCACGGAGAGCAGCACGGCGCAGACGCCGAGCGCCACGCGGTGCCGGTAGAAAAATTTCATACGCTATTGTATGAAAAGTTGTCCCGTTTTAGAAGGCAAGCCCCCCTGCCATAATATTGATTTTTTCTATGAAAGCCCTCTGCGCCCCCTGTGCGGGAACCGCCGACGGCGGTTCCCGCACAGGGGGCGCAAAGGGCTTTTTTCTTCCGGCGCGCGCTCCGCTTGCGCTTCACGCTCTTCTCATAATGAATGTAACACGAATTTTCGAAGTGCGGGGAGATGTATGCCAAATTTTTTTGATTTTTGCGAAAAAATTTTTTCGGGGGCGGAAAAATCGCCCCCGAAACCGTAATTTTTACGGTTTTTTGTCAGAAATCACCCTTTGCGCGGATGTATTCGTCGATGGACTGCGCCGCCCGCTTGCCCGCGCCCATGGCGAGGATGACGGTCGCCGAGCCCGTGACGGCGTCGCCGCCCGCAAAGACGCCCTTCAGCGAGGTCGCCCCATCGTCGCCTGCGACGATCTCGCCGCGCGGCTTGGTCTCCAGCCCCGCCGTCGTCCGCTTGACGAGGGGGTTGGGCGAGGTGCCGAGCGCCATGATGACGCAGTCAAGCGCGATCTCGAACTCGCTGCCCGCCTTGGGGACGGGTCTGCGCCTGCCCGAGGCGTCGGGCTCGCCGAGCTCCATTTCCACGCAGCGGACGCCCGTCACGTCCCAATCGTCATTTGTGACGATCCCGACGGGATTGGCGAGGAAGCGGAAGGCGACGCCCTCCTCCTTGGCGTGCTCGATCTCCTCCTTCCGCGCGGGAAGTTCGGCCTCGGAGCGGCGGTAGATGACGGTGACTTCGGCGCCCAGACGCCTTGCGCAGCGCGCCGCGTCCATGGCGACGTTGCCGCCGCCCACGACCGCCACCCGCTTTGCGCGGAACACGGGCGTCTCCGCCCCCTCCTCGTACGCCTTCATGAGATTGATGCGCGTGAGATATTCGTTCGCCGAAAATACGCCCTTGGCGTTCTCCCCGGGAATGTGCATGAACATGGGAAGCCCTGCGCCCGTGCCGAGGAACACCGCCTCGTAGCCATACTCCGATTTGAGCTCCTCCACCGTAACGAGCTTGCCGACGACGCTATCGAGCACGAATTTTACGCCGAGCGCCTTCAAGCCCTCCACCTCCTGCTCCACGATGCGCTTGGGCAGGCGAAATTCGGGAATGCCATAGACGAGCACCCCGCCGGCGACGTGCAGCGCCTCGTAGACGGTGACGTCGTACCCGCGCCGCGCGAGATCGCCCGCGCAGGACAGCCCCGCGGGCCCCGAGCCCACCACGGCGACCCTGTGCCCGTTCCGCACGATTGCGGGAGCGGAGGTCTTGCCGCTTGCAAGGTGGAGATCGGCGACGAAGCGTTCCAGCCGCCCGATGCCGACGCTCTCCCCCTTGACGCCGCGCGTGCAGAATTTTTCGCACTGACGCTCCTGCGGGCACACCCTGCCGCACACCGCGGGCAGCGACGAGGCCTCGGAAATTTTGGCGTACGCCTCCCCGAATTTCCCCTCCGCAACGAGGGCGATGAACTCCGGAATGGGAACGTTTACGGGGCAGCCCGCAACGCAGGGGCGGTTTTTGCAGTGCAGGCAGCGCTGCGCCTCGCGCACGGCGGTCTCCGCGGAATAGCCAAGGGCGACTTCGCAGAAGTTCCCGCTGCGCACTTCGGGCGCCTGCACGGGCATGGGATATTTTTTCATGGCGGGATCGTAGTTCACTTTTCCGCCTCCTTTTTGTAGAGATTGCAGTGCCGCTCGCGCGCTTCCGCCTCGAATGCGGCATAGGTGCGGTTGCGGCGCATCGTCTCGTCGAAGTCGATGAGATGGGCGTCGAAGTCGGGCCCGTCCACGCAGGCGAACTTGGTCTCCCCGCCCACCGTCAGGCGGCAGCAGCCGCACATGCCCGTGCCGTCGATCATGACGGGGTTCATGCTCGCCACCGTCTTGATCCCGTACGGTTTGGTCGTGAGTGCGACGAACTTCATCATGACGAGCGGGCCGATGGTTATCACTTCGTCGAAGGTTTCGCCCGCCGCCAAGAGCCGCCCGAGCGGGACGCACACATTGCCACGCTCGCCGTAGGAGCCGTCGTCCGTCGTCATATAGAAGGCGTCGCTGTACGAGCGAAATTCCTCCTCGAGAATGACGAGGTCGCGGCTGCGGAAGCCGACGATGGCGGTGACGGAGGCGCCGAGCTCGTGCAGCCGCCTTGCGACGGGCAGAGCGATGGCACACCCCACGCCTCCGCCCACGACGGCGACCCGCTTGAGCCCCTCTACCGCCGTCGGCATGCCGAGCGGCCCCGTGAAATCGGCAATGCAGTCGCCCTTCTTCTTGGCGTCGAGCGACATCGTCGCCCCGCCGACGACCTGAAAGATGATGTCTACGCCGCCCGTCTCCGCATTGCAGCCGGCGACGGTGAGCGGGATGCGCTCCCCCCGCTCGTCCGCCCGCACGATGACAAACTGCCCCGCCAGCGCCTTTTTGGCGACAAGGGGCGCTTCGACCGTCATGCGGGTAACCGACGGATTGAGCTTTTGTTTTTCGAGAATGAGAAACATGATTCCTCCGTTTATAAAATTATTATAGTATTTTTTGGGTGTTATGTCAACAAACAGAGGCGCATACGCGTACTTTTTCCCTCCATTTGCTTGACAGGGCTCTCGATTTACGGTATAATGAATTTAGTTTCAAAAGTAAACAAAATGAACGGAGAGGTAACTATGACAAATGTCAAAATCGTCACCGATTCGAACTGCGGCATCACCCAAGCGGAAGCGGAGAAACTGGGAATCTCCGTCATCCCGATGCCCTTTTTGATCGACGGTGAAGAGCACTTCGAGGACATTGACCTTACGCAAGGTCAATTTTACGAACATCTGCAGGGCGAGGCCGCCGTTTCCACCTCGCAGCCCGCGATCGGGAACGTCACCGACCTCTGGGACGAGCTGTTGAAGGACGGGAGCGAGATCGTGCACATCCCCATGTCGAGCGGGCTTTCGGAGAGCTGCCACACGGCGGAGAGCCTTGCAAAGGACTACGGCGGGAGAGTGCAGGTCGTGGACAACCAGCGCATTTCCGTCACCCAAAAACAGAGCGTGTACGACGCGATGACGCTTGCAAAGCAGGGAAAGTCTGCCGCCGAGATCAAGGAGATCCTGACGAAAACCAAGTTCGACAGCAGCATCTACATCTCCCTCGACACGCTGAAGTACCTGAAAAAGGGCGGGAGGCTGACCCCCGCCGCCGCGCTTGTGGGCACGCTGTTCCACATCAAGCCCGTGCTGCAGATCCAAGGAGAGAAGCTGGACGCCTTCCGCAAGGTGCAGACGATGCGCCAGGCCAAGGAGACCATGCTTTCCGCCATGAAGCACGACTTCGAGACCCGCTTTAAGGAGCTCGCGGCAAACGGAGAAATGCAGCTCTCCGTCGCCTACACCAAGGACGACACGGAGGCGAAGATCTTTGCCGAGGAGATCAAGGCCGCCTTCCCCGGCGTGCCGCTGTGCTTTATCGATCCCCTCTCGCTCTCGGTCTCCTGCCACATCGGGCCGGGCGCGTTGGCGATCGCCTCCGCACGCGTTATAAAGTAAATCCGAGATATGTATGAAGAGCCCCGCGGAGTTCCGCGGGGTGTTTTTTGTTAAAAAAAATCACACGATAGTCGCGTGGTTAAAAATAGGCTTTGTAGATGCCTAAAACCTGCTTTCCACTCGAGGGAACAGCAAAGGGCGGGGCGGGATAAGGGCGGAGCCCCACCCCCCTACCCCCCTCCCGGGAGGGGGCGACAAAGGCGGGAAAGAAAATCCCATCGCAGGACGGGCGAGAACCCCTTCAGTCACTGTGTGACAGCTCCCCCAAGGGGGGGGAGCCAAGGAGCAGCAATTCGATTGATCGGGGAAGATTCACTCGGGCTACGCCCTCGGAATGAGGAGGACGGGACTCAACATGACGTGATTTTGCAGCCCCACCCCCGTCCCTATGGGACACCCCCTCCCGCGGAGGGGGCAGGCGACGGCGCGCGAGGCGACATGCCGTGATTTAGCAGCCCCACCCCCGTCCCTATGGGACACCCCCTCCCGAGGAGGGGGCAGG
>CANRFD010000116.1 GCA_947629845.1 uncultured Clostridia bacterium | reverse complement strand
GAGGCGACAAAGGATAAGTATCCCGTGTACGTCGATGACGACGAGGAAGGGAACCAAATCAAGAAACCGTTGAAGCAGCTCATATTCCAGCCCACGGGCGCTGCCGAATTCAGCGTCGCCGGCACGGTCGCGATCGACGGGGTCGAAGGCCAGCTCAATTGCACGGTCGTGCGCCAAAAAGTTGAAAGCGACTCCGACGTCGACGAATACGAATTTTATGTAATGGTCGGCGCTTACCGCTTTGATATCGACGTGACCTACAACGGCGAGACCGGAAATACGTATGCCGTGACCGGTATGCGGTTTACGAGGTCGCTCATCTCCAATACGTATCTCAGCTTGTATTACTTCCTCTATATGCTTTTGGGATCCGGCTATGCGAGCTCCTATCCCAACACATTCGGCGTCATCAATCTCGTTCAGGAGTACAACGATGCCGGCGAACAAACAGATCAGTATATCAATGCGTCCTTTGGCTCGGGGGCGAACATCCTTCTTGCGGACGGCACCATGGTCACGGCGGTGGATCGCGCATCTTATGAATATGAAAACGACATGTATATCGCGACCGCGCGTCTGGCCGACGGGTACGATTATAAGTTCTACTTCACCGCACCGGTCAACCCGTATTTCGGCGTGTATTGCTACAACTTGTATGCCTGCGCGCGCGTACAGACGCTGACGGTCGACGGGTACGAGGTAGAGGTCGAACGGACGGTCGCAGTCGAGAGCGGCTCCGCTTCCGTGGGGCAGATCTGGAACATTTCGCTCAAAGAAGGCGAAAACGCAGTGGAAGCCGATGCCATCTATCTTACCCAAGATAAGGCGTATTACATTGTCCGCACCCGCGAGCCTCTCGATACCGACGCAGAAAACGAGAATACGGGCAAGATCACAAGCACGGTCTACTACGAACTCGTGTTTACCGAGAAGCAGCCCGAGCAAATCGAGGGCGAGGAGGAAAGCAACGCCTCCGTCCCGACGTACGAGTCCGTCGCGGTGTCGAAGCGCAACATAAAGACCGTGTATTGTGCGGACGGCGCGTCCTATGTCGATCTTTACGAAGGAGCAGATCAGGTGGCAGGATTTATGTTCGAGTCGACGCAATACTTCGTCAAGGAGTGCGCGTACGACGAGGCCGGCAAGACCTATTCCGTCACGACGATGGGAGACGCGAAATACACGATCACGATCAGAACGGCAGAGGACGGCTCGGAGGAAGCCACGATCGTTTTGGTTCCCGAAGAGGAAGAAGAGTAAGCGCAACATATAAAAACGGGGGCGGAAGATCCGCCCCCGTTTTTTGCATGAGAACCCGCGCGATATCCGCATCCCCGCCGCCGAAAATTTCACAAAAATTTCTCAAAAAAAATGTCATGCATCGCCCCGCGACGGCAAAAAACCGTGCTACAATATCTATGTAGAGAGAAAACGTGTGCAGCGGGCGGCGGCCGAGAAAAAAAGCCCTCTGCCGTGTGCGTGCGGACGCCGCCTTGGCAGCGTCCGCACGCACACGGCAGAGGGCTTTCATAAAAAATTTTCAAAATTTACAAGGGCAAAGAATGGGCAATAATGAAGGCGGTCAGTGGGATTTTTTCCATGCCTTGATCTCTTCGAGGCGGGCCTTGTACCTGCTCTCGACGCCCTCGTCGGTCGGGAAATAGTACTCCTTCCCGAGCAAACTATCCGGCAGGCACTGCATGTTGGTCAGCTTGTCCGCGGCGTCGTGCGCGTACTGATAGCCCTTGCCGTAGTCGAGTTCCTTCATGAGCTTCGTGGGCGCATTCCGGATGACGAGGGGAACGGGCTCCGCGAGCATGTTCATGGCGTCCTTTTTCGCCATGCCGTAGGCGACGTAGAGCGCGTTGGACTTGGGCGCCATCGACATATACACGACCGCCTCCGTAAGGTGCACGGTGCACTCGGGCATGCCGATGAAGTGGCACGCCTGATAGGCGGCGACAGCGATCTCCAGCGCGCGGGGGTCGGCGAGCCCGATGTCCTCGCTTGCGAACCGCGTGACCCGCCTTGCGATGTACAGCGGATCCTCGCCCGCCTCCAGCATGCGGGCAAGCCAATAGACGGCGGCGTCGGGGTCGGAGTTGCGCATGGACTTGTGCAGCGCCGAGATCAGGTTGTAGTGCTCCTCGCCCGTCTTATCATAGAGAAGGGACTTGCGCGAGGTGCATTGCTCGATGGTCTCCTGCGTGACGACGGTGGTGTCCCCGTTGAGTTCGCCGTTCAGAACGGCCATTTCGAGGGTGGAGAGGGCGCTGCGGGCGTCGCCGTTGGCGAAGTTTGCGATGATGCCGAGGGCCTCTTCGGAGATCTCCACCTTTTGCCTGCCGAAGCCGCGCTCGTCGGTGACGGCACGGCGGAGAAGTTCGACGAGCTCCTCCGTTTTCAGCGCCTGCAGCACAAAGACCTTGCAGCGGGAGAGGAGGGCGCCGTTGACCTCGAAGGAGGGGTTCTCCGTGGTGGCGCCGATGAGTATGATGCTGCCCTTTTCCACGAAGGGCAGAAAGGCGTCCTGCTGCGCCTTGTTGAAGCGGTGGATCTCGTCGACGAACAGGATGGTCTTTTCGCCGAAGCGGCGGTTCTTTTCCGCCTGCTCCATCACCTGCTTGATCTCCTTGATGCCGCTCGTCACGGCGGAGAAGTCGATGAACTTCGCCTGCGTGCGGTTGGCGATGATGCGCGCGAGCGTCGTCTTGCCCACGCCGGGCGGCCCCCAGAAGATCATGGAGCCGATCCTGTCGCCCTCGATCAGCCTGCGCAGCACCTTTCCCTCGCCGAGGAGATGTTTTTGGCCGCAAAATTCGTCGAGCGTCTGCGGACGCAGCCGCGCCGCCAACGGCTCGGAGTCCTCCCTTTCAAACAACGTTTTTTGTTCCATCATGGCATTTTTCTCCACTTATCGTCCCGCCCGCGGCGGTTTTTGCCCTGCGGGAATGGGCGTCCTCGCGCTACATTATATTACATCGGCGGGAGAAAAGCAAGCGGCGGCAGGGGGGAGGAAAAAAACGGGGACGGACTTCGTTGTTCGGGATCCTTCGCTGCGCCCTTTGCCCCCGTTGTGTGGGCGAAGTGCTTCGCGTCAGGATGACGCGGTAGACGGGAGAGGGGCGGTGGATAGGGGAAGATTCACTCGGGCTGCGCCCTCGGAATGAGGAGGGAGACATACCCTGATCACGGCGGCGGAAGGGAGAACCCCTTCAGTCACTTCGTGACAGCTCCCCCAAAAGGGGGAGCCAAGGAATAAGGTGTGCATGATTTATGGCTCAATCCCCATCACCGCCTACGGCGGAGCTTCCCCTTCGCGAAAGGGGAAGCCTTTCAAGGCGGCGGAGCTTCAGCACAAGGCACGCCTGCGGCGCCCTTTGCAAAAGGGGAAACCTTTCAAGGCGGCGGAAAGATAGGGGAGCCAAGGGGAGGGGCGGGGAGGGAAAATTTTACTTGCGTTCCGGGGGCGGGGGTGGTATAATGGAAAAAAACAAACGGGGAGGGAACCATGAGCAAACTCAAACTTACAAAGGAATGGGACAAGGTATTTCCGCAGAACGAAAAGGTCAAGCATTTCAAGGCGACGTTTCATAACCGCTACGGCATCGAGCTCGCCGCCGACGTCTATCTTCCGAAGGGTTCGCGGAAAAAGCTGCCCGCCGTCGCCGTGTGCGGCCCCTTCGGCGCGGTGAAGGAGCAGTCCTCGGGGCTGTACGCGCAGGAACTCGCCGCGCGGGGATTTTTCGCGCTGGCGTTCGACCCCTCCTTTACGGGGGAGAGCGGCGGCACCCCGCGGTACGTCGCGTCGCCCGACATCAACACGGAGGACTTTTGCGCGGCGGTGGACTATCTCTCCTGCCATGAACGCGTCGACGCCGAAAGGATCGGCATTCTCGGCATCTGCGGCTGGGGCGGCATGGCGCTGAATGCCGCCGCGATGGACACGCGCATCAAGGCGACCGTCGCTTCCACCATGTACGATATGACGCGCGTCAACGCCAAGGGGTACTTCGATGCGGCGGACAGCGCGGAGGCGCGTTATGCACTCAAAAAGTCGCTAAACGAACAGCGTATTGCCGATTTCAAGAGCGGGACGTACGAACTCGGCGGGGGAGTCGTCGATCCTCTGCCCGCGGACGCGCCCTTCTTCGTCAAGGATTATTACGACTATTACAAGACGGCGCGCGGCTACCATGTGCGCTCGCTCAACTCCAACGGCGGCTGGAACAAGACGTCCGCGCTCTCCTTCATCAACATGCCCATCCTCGCCTATGCGGGGGAAATTACGAGCGCCGTCCTGCTCATCCACGGCGAAAAGGCGCATTCCCGCTATTTCTCCGAGGACGCGTTCAAGCTGCTCAAGGGGGAGAACAAGGAGCTCTGCATCATTCCCGGCGCGGTGCACACCGACCTCTATGA
>CANRFD010000115.1 GCA_947629845.1 uncultured Clostridia bacterium | reverse complement strand
ATCCGCGTCGAGGGCATGAAGGGCGTGCAGGACTACATTCTCGAACAGGTGCAGTCGGTGTACCGCTCGCAGGGCGTGGATATCAACGATAAGCACATCGAGATCATCGTGCGGCAGATGCTCCGCAAGGTGCGCATCGAGAACGCCGGCAGCACCGATATGCTGCCCGGGCAGCTCGTGGATATGTTCACCTTCGAGGATCAGAACCAAAAGACGATGGCGGAGGGCGGCGTACCCGCGACCGCAAAGCGCGTACTGCTCGGCATCACCAAGGCCGCGCTCGCGACGGATAGCTTCCTCTCCGCGGCTTCCTTCCAGGAGACCTCGAGGGTGCTCACCGAGGCCGCCATCCAGACCAAGCGCGACCCGCTCATCGGGCTCAAGGAGAACGTCATCATCGGCAAGCTCATCCCCGCCGGCACGGGCGTGAAGGATTACAAGAACGTGTCCGTCCAGTCGACGGCGGGCTACCGCGACGCCCTCGTGGAAGAGACGGCCATCGCCAAAGAGTAAATTTACCAGGAAAGGGGCCTTCCCGCTCGGGAGGGCTCTTTTTTTGTGGGGAGGGGGAGGGTGGAAGGGAGGCTTGTAAAGATCTCCTCCGTTCCTGCGGAGCGTCGAGATGAGGACGCTGCTATGTGGCGGGTAGGATATTCAGACCCGACGTACAATTACGTAATCCTGCCCCGCGCGCACGTATCACCCGCACCACGCAGTACAATTACGTCATCCTGCCCCGCGCGCACGTATTATGCCGTCGAAGCGCGGCACGAGAAGCGTAGCGACGAAGTAGCGTAGTCGAAAGGTGTCCGCAGTATAATAAGGACATGTTTCGACACGCCGCAAGGGCAGCGGCGGCTCAACATGACGTAATTTATACGGCGGGGACGATATAAACACGCGCGCGGGGCAGGATGACGCGGTTACCCGTGCGGGCGGGGCGGGATGACGTGATTATGTGGCGTGCCCCACCCCCGTCCCTACGGGACGCCCCCTCCCGAGGAGGGGGCGAGCAGGAGTCGTTCTCTTCCGAGGAGGGGGCGAGCAGGAGTCGTTCTCTTCCGAGGAGGGAGCGAGCAGGAGTCGTTCTCTCCCGAGGAAGGGGCAGACGACGGGCGCGCGCGGAAAAACATGACATTTTGTGTAGGCGGGGAAAAATTTTGGGGAGAAAAATTTTCGTAAACGCTTGACTTTTTCCATATCAGCTGTTATAATAACAATCGTTATATAACCAATGTTATTCTATTTTGCCCGTTTTGGCGGTTTTCGGGGGCAAAAGAAGGGGGGGAGATGCCGAGGCAGGCGAAGGTCGAAAGAAAGGCGGTGCTCGCGGCCGCAGCGGAGATCGTCCGCAGGGACGGCGAGGACGCCATCAACGCGCGGGCGATCGCAAAGGAGCTCGGGTGCTCCACGCAGCCCGTGTATTCGCTTTTCCGCAACATGGAGGAGCTGCGGCACGCGCTCGCGGAGGAGGCCAAGGCGCGCTACCGTGCGCACATCGACAGGTACCTTGCGGCGGGCGGGCCGAGCAGGTACCAATCGTACGGCATGGGCTTTGTGAAGTTCGCACGCGACGAGAAGGGGCTGTTCCGCTTTCTCTTCCTCGGGAAGCGGCCGGTGGGCGACCCCTTCTTCGAGGACATCGTGCAGGAGATGGTCACGCTCTACAAGATGCCCGAGGAGACGGCGCGCGATCTGCATGCCGATATGTCGGTGTTCTCCTTCGGGCTCGCCGTGCTCGTGAACGGGAACAGCGACGCGCTCTCCGAAGAGGACATCGCCGACGCCTTCGCCCGCGAATTTTTTGCGCTGTACGCCTTCTACTTTCCCGAGCGGGAACGGTTCTGGGAGAAGGAAGCGGGGGAGCGGGTATGAACGCCATTGAAATTTCGCACCTGAAAAAATACTACGGCGACGTGAAGGCCGTGGACGACGTGTCGCTTTCCGTCGAGGAGGGGCAGTTTTTCGCCTTTCTCGGCGTGAACGGCGCGGGCAAGAGCACCACCATCTCGGTGATGTGCGGCAGGACGCCGCGCGACGGGGGAGAGGTCATGATCGGCGGGCTGGACATCGACGGCCACCTCGACGAGGTGAAGATGCGGCTGGGCGTCGTGTTTCAGGACTGCGTGCTCGACAAGGCGCTCTCCGTGCGCGACAACCTGAAATACCGCGCCGCGCTGTACGGCATCGCGGGGGCAAAATTCGACGAAAAGCTGAAAACGCTGTGCGATTTGCTCGCGCTCGACGAATTTTTGAAGCGGCCCGTGGGGAAGCTCTCGGGCGGGCAGCGCAGGCGTGTGGACATTGCGCGCGCCCTCGTTCACGATCCGAAAATTCTCATCCTCGACGAGCCGACGACGGGGCTCGACCCGCAGACGCGCAGAAAGGTGTGGGACGTGGTGCACGCCCTCCGCAAGGAGCGCGGCCTGACGGTGTTTCTCACCACCCACTACATGGAAGAGGCTGCGGACGCCGACCGCGTCGTCATTCTCGACGGCGGAAAGGTGCTTGCGGACGGCACGCCGCTCGCCCTGAAAAACGCCTACACGGGGGACTATATCACCCTGTACGGCGCGGACGAGGCGCAGGTGCGCGCACAGGGCATCGCATGCGAAAAATGGGGGGATGGGGTCAGGATTTCCGTAAAAAATACTGCCGAAGCGACGGCGCTCATCGTGAAGTATCCCGCGCTCTTCACCGATTACGAGGTGACGAAGGGCGGCATGGACGACGTGTTCCTCGCCGTGACGGGCAAGAAAATAGGAGAGACGGCATGACGGCGCTCAAATATCTCATCGCAAGGAATTGCAAGCTGTTTTTTAAGGATAAGGGGGTGTTTTTTCCCTCGCTGCTGGCGCCGCTCATCCTCCTCTTCCTCTTCATCGCCTTTTTGGGGAACGTCTACCGCGACAGCATCCGCTCCGTCGTGGAGGAGGGCGGGTTTGCGCTCTCCGGCGGGCTTGTGGAGAGCATCGCGAGCGGGTGGCTCGTCTCCTCCCTCCTCGCCGTGTGCGCGGTGACGATCGCCTTCACCGCCAACCTTATCATGGTGCAGGACAAGGTGACGGGCGCGCTCAACGACCTCGCCGTGACCCCCGTAAACCGCAAAACGCTGTCAGTTTCGTACTTTATTTCCACCTTTTTGGTGACGTCGTGCATCTGCTTCGTCGCCCTCGTCGCGGGGCTTGTTTACATCGCGATCGCGGGGTGGCATCTCTCGGCGGCGGACGTCTTTCTCACCGTATTGGACGTGCTGCTTCTGACGCTGTTCGGCACGGCGTTTTCCTCCGTCGTGTGCCGCTTTTTGAAGTCGCAGGGCGGGATCGTCGCGGTGCAGGCCACCGTCTCCTCGGCGTACGGCTTTCTGTGCGGCGCGTACATGCCGCTCGCGAACATGGCGGCGTGGCTTAAGGGCGTCATCATGTGCCTGCCGGGGACGTACGGCACGGGGCTTTTGCATGCCCATCTCATGGGCGGCGCCATCGAGGCGGTGACGGGCGAAGGCGTGCCCGTGCAGTTCGTGGCGGCGCTCAAAGAGGGGTTCGACTGCTCCCTCTCCTTCTTCGGGAATGCGGTGCCCGCGTGGGCGTGCTACCTTGCGCTCGCCGCTGCCATCGCGCTGCTGGCGGGGGGATTCGTCCTGCTGTGCATGACGGAGAACATGCCAAAAAAGCGCAAGGAGCGCGGGTAACTTCGCAAAATAAAATGGGGAAGGGCGGCTGCTTTGGGCGGCCGCTCTTTTGGCTTAAATGGGAACGACGCAATCGTCGCGCAGTTCAAAAAGGGAAGCCTTGCGGGGGCGGTGGATAAGGGAAGATTCACTCGGGCTACGCCCTCGGAATGAGGGGCATATCGGATGATATGGCTGGCGGACTTCGTTGTTCGGGATCCTTCGCGGATAGGCGATTGTGGACTTCGTATAACAATTCGGCTCAGGATGACGCGGTTTACCGCGGCAGGGGGCGGGATATTCAGACCCGACGTACAATTGCGTCCACGAAGTATGATTACGTCATCCTGCCCCGCGCGCACGTATCACCCGCACCACGCAGTACAATTACGTCATCCCGAGCATAGTCGAGGGATGTCCGCATTATAATAAGGACATGTTTCGACACGCCGCAAGGGCAGCGGCGGCTCAACATGACGTGATTTGTTGCCCCACCCTGCGCCCGCCCCTGCCCCCTCCCGCGGAGGGGGCAGGGGCGGGCGCAGGGTGGGCAAAGAACCCCTTCAGTCACTGCGTGACAGCTCCCCCAAACGGGGGGGCCAAGACAGGGGCGCGGGGCAGGATGACGCGGTTACCGCGGCGAAACATAAATACGTCATCCCGAGCTCTGTCGAGGGATGGCCGCATTATAATAAGGACATGTTTCGACACGCCGCAAGGGCAGCGGCGGCTCAACATGACGTGATTTGTTGCCCCAC
>CANRFD010000114.1 GCA_947629845.1 uncultured Clostridia bacterium | reverse complement strand
ATGTTGAGCCACAGCCGACCGCATCCGCGGTCGGCTGTGTGTCGAAACATGTCCGCATTATGATCCTCCCGCCCATCCCCCGCGTCGGTTTGTCGCGAAGCGCGCCTATCCTTGCCCCCTCCATGGGAGGGGGGTAGGGGGTGGGGCTCCTCTCTATTTCTCCCCCCATATCGTCATTTCTCTCTCCCAAGCACAAAATCCACGGAACACCCAAAGTAATCAGCAAGCCGGATGATATAGGAGAGTTCGGGCACAGCTCCCTTCTGCCAGGCAAAGATAATGGAGTGGGTAATGGGAACCTCCTTGCAAAGGCGGTACTTTGTCACGCCGTAATGTTGAAGAAGAAAGGCAAGACGCTCTTTCCATGGCGGACACGGATAAAAAACTCCGTGGCGGCGTTCCGGTTCCCGCCCGAGAAGAAATTCCACCGAGCAATCAAAATAGTCCGCAATTTTCAATGCCGCGCCGATCGATGGCAGTTTTCTATCGTTCAGATAGGAATAGACGGCGGTTTTTGAGATCCCGACGCATGCGGCAAAGGATTTTCCGTCCAATCCGGCGTCAAAGATCAACGTATCGAGATTTTCTGCAAATTTCGACAAAACTTCTTTCATTTCGACAAATTCTCCCAAACAGAACCCATGGACATTATGTTCTGTTTGGTGTAAAATATAAGCACAAGACCCCGAACTATACTTATTCTGAAAAACAAACAAGGAGAAAAAACAATGGAACAAGAGAAGTACGTAGTGACGAAGGAACAGCTCATGCTCGATCTCATGCTGCTTGCGGAGGGCATTTTCGAAGGCGAACTCGGGCAAAGCGGGGGCGGATTGCTCATTTCCTTTACAAACGGGCAGCAATTCCGCATTGCGGTGGAGGAGGTCGCCTAAAAATTTTTCAAAATCTTCTTCAATGATTGGACGAAACGGAAAAGATATGGTATAATGTACCATATCTTTTTGATGTACGGAGCATTTATGGCAAAGGAAAAGCAGTTCGTATCACAGATCGCAGACATCGAGGCCGATTTCCCGCAGTGGTATACCGACGTCGTGTTAAAGACCAAACTCGTCGACTACGGCCCCGTCAAGGGCACCATGGTCATACGGCCGTACGGCTACGCCATTTGGGAGAACATCCAACGCGAGATGGACGCCCGTTTTAAGGCAATGGGGGTGGAAAACGCCTACTTCCCGCTGCTCATTCCCATGAGTTTCATGACGAAGGAAGCCGAGCATGTAGAGGGGTTCGCCCCCGAGGTCGCCGTCGTCACGCATGCGGGCGGCGAAAAGCTCGAAGAGCCGCTTGTCATCCGTCCCACGTCGGAGACGATCATCGGCCACATGTACGGAAAGTGGGTGGAGAGCTGGCGCGACCTGCCGCTCCGTCTCAACCAGTGGTGCAACGTCATGCGCTGGGAAAAGACGACGCGCCCCTTCCTCCGCACGAGCGAATTTTTGTGGCAGGAAGGCCACTCCGTGTACGCCACGGGCGAAGAGGCGGAGGCGGAAACGCTGCGCATGCTCGCCCTGTACCGCGAATTTTCCGAAACGGTGCTCTGCATGCCCGTCCTTACGGGCAGAAAGACGGAGAAGGAGAAGTTCGCCGGCGCCCTCGCGACCTACGGCATGGAGGCGATGATGCACGACGGCAAGAGCCTTCAGTCGGGCACGACCCACTACATGGGGCAGAATTTCGCCAAGGCATTCGGCGTGCAGTTCACCGATAAGGACGGCACGCTCAAATACGGCTACACGATGAGCTACGGGGTCTCCACCCGTCTCATCGGCGCACTCATTATGACGCACGGCGACGCCCGCGGCCTAATTCTGCCGCCCCCCGTCGCGCCCGTGCAGGTCATCATCGTGCCCGTCGCCATGAAAAAGGAGGGCGTCTTGGAGGCGGCCTTCGCCCTCGCGGAGGAGCTGAAATCGGCAGGCGTCCGCGCAAAAGTGGACGATACCGACAATTCCCCCGGCTGGAAATACAACGAATGGGAGATGAAGGGCGTGCCGCTCCGCATCGAGCTCGGCCCCCGCGACATCGAGAACGGCAAGTTCGTCGCCGTCCGCCGCGACGAGACGGAAAAACAGGAGTACGACCGCGCGGATGCGGCCAAAACCGTGCAAACGCTGCTCGGTTTGCTCTCAAAATCGCTCTATCAAAAGGCGAAAGCGCGCATGGACGAGCGCATCGTCTCCGCCGACTCATTGGAAAAATTGCTGGCGGGCGTCGAGGGCGGCTGCTTTGTGCGCGCGGGCTGGTGCGGCGACCGCGCCTGCGAGGACAAGGTGAAGCAGTTCGCACAGGCGACGGCGCGCGTTCTCGACGAGAAGAACGACCTCCCCGTCTGCGTCTGCTGCGGCAAAAAGGCGCAGCACACCGTCTTTTTCGCCCGCGCCTACTGACGATCCCGTTCCCGCCGTATAAACACGTCATGTTGAGCGTAGTCGAAACATGACCACATTATAATGCGGACACCATTCGGCGGAGCTTATGGTGACGTAATTGTATATTGAGTCTGAATATACTACCTCGCGCAGCCTGTCCGACTCCTTGCTTCCCCCCTTTGGGGCGCTGCAGGCGTGCCTTGTGCTGAAGCTCCGCCCGCCCTAAAAGGCTTCCCCTTTCGCAAAGGGGAAGCTCCGCCGTAGGCGGTGATGGGGATTGCGCCATAATCACGCCCACCTTATTCCTTGCCGCGGTAAACCGCGTCATCCTGAGCCGAATTGCTTTACGAAGTCCGTTACAGCCTATCCGCGAAGGATCCCGAACAACGAAGTCCACCCCCCCAAAACCCACAAAACGCTATCAATTTTCAGGAGATAAACAACCATGAAACATCTCGATATTTCCGAGGCCGTCAAAAACGCCGACCTCCGCGGTCACACGGCCGTCGTCTGCGGCTGGGTGAGAACATATCGCGAGAGCGCCGCCGTGTCCTTCCTCGAACTCTCCGACGGGTCGAGTTTCCCCCGCCTGCAAGTTGTCGTGGATAAGTCGTCGCTCGCGCTCGATGCGGAGTGCACCAAGTTGGGCGCGTCGGTCGTCGTGCGCGGCACGTTGGTGGCGGCGTACAAGGGGGAGGGCAACGAGCTCAACGCGGAGAGCGTCACCCTGCTCGGCGCGTGCCCCGCGGAGTATCCCATCCAGAAAAAGCGCACCACCCTCGATTATCTCCGCACCATTCCCCACCTTCGCCTGCGCACCAACACCTTTCAGGCGGTGTTCCGCGTCCGTTCCGTGGCGGCACAGGCCGTCCACCGCTATTTCCACGAGCGCGGATTTTACTATGTGAACACGCCGCTCATCACGGCGAGCGACTGCGAGGGGGCGGGGGAAATGTTCCGCGTCACCACCCGTCCGTGGAACGCCGCGGCGAAGAGCGAGGAGGAGTACTATAAAAACGACTTCTTCGGCGTCAAGGCGGGGCTCTCCGTCTCGGGCCAGCTCGAGGGCGAAGTCGCGGCGATGGCGCTGGGCAAAATTTACACCTTCGGCCCCTCCTTCCGCGCGGAAAATTCCAACACCACCCGCCATCTTGCCGAATTTTGGCACATCGAGCCCGAGGTCGCCTTTGCCGAACTTCCCGACGTCATCGAACTTGCCGAGGATCTCCTGAAATATCTCATCAAGGCCGTCATGGCGGAATGCCCCGCCGAGCTCAAATTTTTCGATAGCTTTGTGGAAAAGGGGCTGCTCCAAAAGCTCGCCAACGTCGCCAATTCCGAGTTCGCCGTGCTCACCTACGACGATGCCATCAAGGAATTGGAGAAGCACAACGCCGGGTTCCGTTTCCCCGTGCATTGGGGGAGCGACCTGCAGTCGGAGCACGAGAAGTACATCACGGAGACGCTCTTCGGCCGGCCCGTGTTCGTCATCAACTACCCCAAGGAGATCAAGTCCTTCTACATGAAGCAGAACGCCGACGGCAAGACCGTCGCGGCGACCGACCTGCTCGTCCCCGGCATCGGCGAGATCATCGGCGGCAGCGAGAGGGAAGCCGACTACGCCAAGCTGGTCGCGGCGATGGACGAGCGCAAGATGGACAAGGCGGCGTACAAGCAGTACCTCGACCTGCGCACCTTCGGCAGCGTGCCGCACGGCGGGTTCGGGCTGGGCTTCGAGCGGTTCGTCATGTACGTCACGGGCATGGAGAACATCCGCGACGTCACGCTCTTCCCGAGAAGCGTAAAAAACATCATGTGAACGCCGCCGAAAAAAATAAAAATTTTTTCAAAAAAAATGGCATACATCCCGCCTCCCGCAAAATTCAAGTGATACAATAAAATGCGGGGAAGAAGCGCAACGGAGAAAAGAGCGGGGCGCGCGGAGAAAATTATCCTTCCCGCGGGGGGCTGCGGGAAGGATAAAAAAGGAAAATCAAAAATAAAGGCGGGCAAACCGCCGAAGATTTTGGAGGAAATTTTTATGAA
>CANRFD010000113.1 GCA_947629845.1 uncultured Clostridia bacterium | reverse complement strand
ACGAAAAAAACGGATTTGTAAAGGGATTTTCTGAAATTTTTTTCGAAGGTTTGGGAATTTTCCCAAATCTTTTCTTCATAATTTCCTTCTATTTCAGTTTATTTTTATCCGATATAATTTCGCCGATTTACTTCGCCGAAAATTTCAAGAAACTCCAACTCATGGCGGGAAGGGTGAGCGAAAGGCGCGAGCCTTCCTTTACGGCGGGAAGTTCCCTTTGGTGCGGGACGACGGCTTCGGGGCTTTCAAAGGTGTTCACGGCGCCGAGATCGGCGTTTGTGAGCTCGATATATTCCGTCGCTTTGAGGTCGCCGAACGAGCGCAGTTCAAGTTCGGCTTCGCGCGCTTCCTGCGCGTAATTACACAGCGAAACGCACAGCGTTTTGCCGGTTTTGTCGAAATTGACCGCCTCGTTGATGCAGCGCGCCGCGCCGTACATGCTCCCGAATTTGTCGCTGTCCGAGAAGGTGCGCACCGTCTCTCCGCGCGCCGCGTTGGAGATATATTTGAAGGGATAGAACGTCGCCTGTTTGAGCGTGCCGCCGCCCTTCTCCGTCATGATGGGCGCGATGACGTTGACGAGCTGTGCGAGGCACCCGATGCCCACCGCGTCGCAGTTGTTGAGCAGGGTGTTCATGAGCCCCGCAAAGACGATGGTATCGCGGAAGGTGTACACGTCCTCCAAGAGATGGGGCGCGCGCTTCCAGAGCGGCTCCCTGCGGGGGGCGGACTGCGTCCAGATGTTCCACTCGTCGAAGGAGATCTTCACCCGCCGCTCCGAACGCAGCTTGGCGCGCACGTACTCGATGGTCGCCTTGAGCGTGTTGATGTACTCGTGCATGTCGTCCGCGGAGCCGAGGAAATCTTCGAGCGGGTCGGCGCGGTCTTCGCTGTACTCGTAATAGCGGTGCATGGAGAGGTAGTCGACCTGCTCGTAGGTGTGCTCGAGCACGATCCTGTCCCACTCGGGGAAGGTCTTCATCTCGTGGTTGGAGGAACCGGAGACGATCAGGCGGAGCTTGCCCTTTTCCGCGCCGCCGTCCGTTTCGCCGTTCGTCCAGCGCATGACCTTTGCCGCCTCGAGCGCCTTTTTGCCGTATTCGTCCGCCGAGAGGTGGCCGATCTGCCAAGGACCGTCCATCTCGTTGCCGAGGCACCAATAGCGCACGTTGTAGGGCTGTTCCGCCCCGTTGGCGCGGCGCATATCGGAGATGGTCGTGCCGCCAGCGTGGTTGCAATATTCCACGAACTCCGCGGCCTCGCGCACCGTTCCCGTTCCCATATTTACGCCGAGCATGGGTTCGATGTGCGCCGCACGGCACCACTTGATGAACTCGTCGGTGCCGAAGGCGTTGGGCTCGGTGGTGTGCCATGCGAGGTCGAGGCGGACGGGGCGGTTCTCCCGCGGGCCGACGCCGTCCCTCCAATTGTAACCCGAGAGGAAGTTGCCCCCGGGATAGCGGACGATGGGCACGTTGAGCTCGCCGATGAGCCCGAGGACGTCGCGGCGGAAGCCGTTTTCGTCGGCTGCGGGGTGCCCCGGTTCGTAGATCCCCTCGTAGATCGCCCTGCCGAGGTGTTCGAGGAAGGAGCCGTAGAGGTTGGCATCCACCTTGCCGATGGTGAGATTGGCGTCTGCAAAAATTTTTGTCCTTTTCATGATGATGCTCCCCTATTTCGAGACGATGCCGAGCGCGACCGCGATGTTGACGACCGACTCGTCGATGTTGTGCAAAAATTTGTTGAGCGCTCCCTGCGCCCCCTTATCGATCTCGCCGTCCTCCGTGGTGCGAAGCACTTCGACGATCATGTCGAAGTTGCGGTAGATGGGCACGCATTCGGGGTCGAGCGTCTTGAGTACCCTGTCCGTACTGCCGTGCTGCAGGCGGTACATCTCCTTGATGGCGGCGTTCATCTCGGTGAACAGCGCCACGTTGCCCGACCTGAACAGCTCCGCCATGGTGGCGTTGAGACGGACGAGCTGGGCGATAAAATCGTTGAGTTGCTTGCTCGCTTCTTCCATTACAGTTGTACTCCGTTTTGTTTTAACAGTTCGCGGGCGCTCTCCACACTGTCGACGCCCGTCTTGTTCTTGATGGGCGCGAACTCTCGGCTGCGCTCCACCTCGAAGGGCAGACAGCTCCCCATGAGCCGCACCATGTCGAGAATGAGCGTCTCGAACTTGTAGCCGTTCTCCCGCTCGGGCGAGACGAGGACGCCCTGCCCGTCGAGATACGGGATCTTCTTTTTGACGACGTGCACGGGGATCTTCTCCGAGGAGATCTGGGCGAGGCGCGCCGCGTTGAACAGGTAGTTGAGAATGACGCCGTACGAATAGGCGTAGCTGCCGTCCGCCGCCCGCGCGTTTGCCATCTCCTCGGACAGCTCGTAGTACTCCACGACGGAGGGGGCGCCGTCCTCCAAGCAGAGCACGCCCACCTTCTCCCCGGGATATGCCTTGCGGACGACCTTTGCGCCGCACATCTTCCCGCTTGCGATCGTCGCGCCGACGAATACGGGGTCGGCGATGCGCTGCAGGACGTTATCCACCGCGAACACGTTGATCCACTCCACGCCGCGGCGGGCAAGCTCCTGTGTGAGCCCCGCGCGCTGCATGGAGGAATACCAGCCGCCGTTGCCGTTGGGCGACAGCGCGGGACGGCCGCGCCCCTCGAGGAGCAGCTTGCCGCAGAAGTCGACGCACGGCGCCATTTCCTGCACGAAAAATTTTATCTCGCTCTCGGGGTACCCGAAATAGCCGTGGGCGGCAAAGAAGGCGCGCGTTTCGGCGTCGTTCTTGTCGCTCGTCATGATGTAGAGCGGGACGTACGCGCCAGAAAACTCCACGGCGTCGGTCAGGTTGCGGATGAGCTGTTCGAAGATGAAGAGCTCCCGCGAGACGCCGATGTTGTAGGCGCCCTTGGGCGCAGACGAGCCGAGGCGCGTCCCCTGCCCGCCCGCGAGCAGCACCGCCGCCACCTTGCCCGCGCGGATGGCCTCCTTGCCGGCGGCGGCATATTCGGCGCGGCGACGGGCGATCTCCGCGAGGGAACACCCCGCGATCGGGGCGATCTTGCCACGCGGGGGTTGGGCTTCCGCCTGTTCCGCGAGGGAGAGCGTCTCCCAATCGATCTCTTCGAGCGCGGCGAAAAATTGCCTGCGCTCCTCCTCCGTGAGCGACGCGGCGTGGCGCAGAAGATGCTCCTGCCCGTGCGCTTTGAGAATGTTTTCGATATCCATATTACTCTTTTACTCCCCGTCTGCTGGCTGCGCCCCTTCCGCAGGGGCTTCCGCTCCGTCTTCCCGCTCCAAAAGGAAGGCGCCGGCGTGGAAATTTTCCCCCTTGACGCGGAGAACGCCCGCGTTGACGTCTGCCTTGTAGGTGAGATCGGTGTATGCCGACTTGAGCGTGTAGCCCTCGAGCGGCACCTTGACGCGCTCCTCGCTCTCCAGGAAGTGGATGATAACGAGGCGCTTATCTTCGTAGTCCTTGATGTAGATCTGCCGCCCCGCGGGGCTGCGGTAATATTCCACGTTGCAGTCGATTTTTACGACGTCGCCGCGGCGGACGACGTCCTTGACGGCCCCGTAGAACGCCAGCCCCTCCTTGATGAGCGCCATCTTCTCGGCGTCGCGGCGGTTGATGTCGCCCGAGAGACAGATCCTGCCCATCATGGCGGCGCACAGCGAATAGACGGTGCGGCTGTTTTCCTCCCCCTTGCGGATGACCGCCCAGATCTGCGACTGCCGCGCGGGGATGACGCGGGAGACGTTCGCCGCCACCAGCGGGATCTCGTTGCACTCGTGCGCATCCGAGAAGGAGCACATGGACACCTTGCTCATGCGGAGCGGCTCAATGCGGCTGCCGCCCGAGGAACAGTTTTCGATGACGAGCCCGGGAATGGCGCTCTTCAGGCGGTCGTACCAATTCAGGCTCTCCTCGGCGACCTGCCTGCCCCCCTCGCCGGGCGCGGAGCCGTCCTTGCTGTCGCACCCCATGCCGTAGGTATCGTTGTAGTCGATCTTGATGTATTCGAAGCCGTACTCCTTGAGCGGGCGCAGCATCTTGGCCTCGAGGTATTCCGTCACCTCGGGGAGGCGCAAATCGAGGAAGCGGCGGTTCTTGCTCGTGATGACGTGCCCGTCGCGCTTTAAGTGCTCATCCTCGTAGCCGAACACCTCGCTGTCCCTGCCCGTGACTTCAAATTCGTACCAAATGCCCGCCTTCATGCCCTTGGCGTTGATCTTTTCGACGACGCGGCGCATGTCGGGGAAGTACTCGGGGTTGACGTTCCAATCGCCGATGGCGTTGCACCAGCCCCGGTCGAGCGGCTTGTACCAGCCGCTGTCGATGACGAAATATCCGACGCCGAGCTCGGCGGCTGCGGCGAGCTGTTTTTCTATCTTCTTCTCGGTGGGATTGCCCCACGTCGCGCAGTATTCGTTGTAGAG
>CANRFD010000112.1 GCA_947629845.1 uncultured Clostridia bacterium | reverse complement strand
CGTGTCCTCATCTCGACGTTCCGAAGGAACGGAGGAGATCTTCACAAAAAACAAAAGCCGCGGCGGGAGCCGCGGCAAAAAACATTGTTTTATTACTTGATGTACTTTCTCCAACCGTACGGGTCGGGCAGCCTGCCGGACTGGATCCCCGTCACCGTATCGAACAGCGTTTGCGCGATTTCGCCGATCTTCCCGCCGCCGACGGTGTAGTCCTTCCCGAGGTAGCGGATCGTCCCCACGGGGGCGATGACCGCCGCCGTGCCCGTGCCGAACGCCTCGCGCAGCTTTCCGCTCTCCGCGGCCTCGGCGACCTCCTCGGCGGAGATGCGCCGCTCGGAGACGCGGTAGCCGCCGTCGCGCAGAATTTGCAGGCAGCTCTTGCGGGTGATGCCGGGGAGGATGGAGCCGTTCAGGGCGGGCGTGACCACCTCGTCGCCGATGACGAAGAACATATTCATGCTCCCCGCCTCCTCGACGTACTTTTTCTCCGCCGAATCCAGCCAGATCACCTGATCGAAGCCCTGTTCCTCGGCGCGTTTGCCAGCGAGCAGGCTCGCCGCGTAGTTGCCGATGCACTTCGCCTCCCCCGTGCCGCCGACGGCCGCGCGGGCGTAGGTCGTCTCCACAATGAGCCGCAGGGGCGCGAGCCCGTGTTTGAAGTAGTTCCCCGTGGGCGAGAGGAGGACGAAGAAGAGATATTCCGAAGAGGCGTGAACGCCCAAAGCGGCCTTGGTCGCGACGATCGCGGGGCGGATATACATCGACGTTCCGGGGTCGGTCGGGAACCAGCTGCGCTCGGCGTCCAAGAGAATTTCCACCCCCTTCTCCGCAGTTTCGGCAGAAAAGCGGGGAATGCACAGCCGCTCGGCCGACCTGTTCATGCGCGCCCAATTTTCGTCGGGGCGGAAGATGGCGATGCGGCCGTCGGGCTGGAGAAAGGCCTTCATGCCCTCGAAAACGCCCTGCCCGTAGTGCAGAACGTTCGCCGCAAGGTCGAACCGCTGGGGCACGTTTGGTTCGATTTTCCCATCGTACCAGCCCCTTCCCTCTCTGTACTTCATCGTGAACATGTAGTCGGTAAAGTACTTGCCGAAGCCGAGCTCGGCGCCCTTGGCGGGTTTCTCCTTCAAAAATTCCCTCGTGATAAATTGCATATGATCACCTGTTTTTCTCCGAAAACGGATAATAATATCTCCTTCCGAACGAAATTTGCGCCTTGCCGTTGAAGAAATCGCGCACCCGCGCGGCGAACGCCTCGGCGTCGCTCTCGCGCACGGCGATCGTGAACTCCGCCCGCTCCGAAAAGTTGCGGGAGAGCACCTCTTCCCCCTCGAGAAAGCGCAGCGCGGCGTTGACGTCGGCATAGTCCGCCAGCAAGACCGCCTCCGCGCACATCTCATAGACGCGGATATCCGCCGCGTCCAAGCACGCCGCCGCGCAGCCCGCATACGCCCGCGTGAGCCCGCCCGCGCCCAACTTGACGCCGCCGAAATAGCGCACGACGGCGACGGCCGTCTCCCGCAGTTCGCGCGCCTTCAGAACGCCCAAAATGGGCATGCCCGCCGTCCCCTGCGGTTCGCCCGCGTCGGAAAAACGCTGCAAATTGCCCGCCTTATCGGCGATGAAGGCAAAGCAGACGTGCGTTGCGAGCGGGTGCCGCCCGCGGATATCCGCAAGAAAGGCGCGCGCCTCCTCCTCGCTCTCCGCATGGGCGGCGTAGGAGAGAAAGCGGGACTTCTCGATGATCCTCTCCGCGGAGGCCTCCCCCGCGACGCTCCTATACGCCATCTATTTGAGCACGATGCGGACGTGCACCTTTTTGCCCTTGTGGAGGACAAACCCGCCCGCGGGCAGCGGCATGTTGAAATCGGTCGCCTTTTTGTCGTCCACCGAGACGCCGCCCTGCTCCACGAGCCGCCGCGCCTCGCCGTTGCTCTTACATAGCCCCGCCGCGACGAGCGCGGCGATGATATTGGGCGTGGAAGCGGGGATCTCCGCGACGGGCATCTCGCCCTCGCCGCCGAACGCCGCGCGCGCTTCCGACTGCGCTTTTTGCGCTTTTTCCACCCCATGTACCATTTTTGTGAGCTCGAAGGCGAGCCGCTCCTTGGCGGCGTTCATGCGCTCGTCCCTGTGTTCGCAGAGCGAGGCGATCTCTTCAAGCGGCAAAAACGTGAGCATGCGGAAGCACTTCTCCACGTCCTCGTCCGCCGTGTTGCGCCAATACTGATAGAAGTCGTAGGGCGAGGTCTTGTTCTCGTCGAGCCACACGGCGCCCTTCTGCGTCTTGCCCATCTTCTTGCCCTCGCTCGTGGTGAGCAGCGCCGTCGTCACGGCAAAGGCGGGCTTGTGCTCCTTTCTGCGGATGAGATCGGCGCCCGCCAGAATGTTGCTCCACTGGTCGTCGCCGCCGAGCTCGAGCGAGCAGCCGTACTTTTGGTGCAGGACGAGGAAATCGTACGCCTGCATGAGCATGTAGTTAAATTCGAGGAAGGAAAGACCCCGCTCCATGCGCGTCTTGAAGCACTCGGCGGTGAGCATCTTGTTCACCGAGAAGTGCACGCCGATGTCGCGCAAAAAGTCGATATAGTTGAGATTTAACAGCCAGTCGGCGTTGTTTACGACGATGGCGGCGTTCTCGCCGTCGAAGCGGATGAAGCGCGCCATCTGCTTTTTGAAGCATTCGACGTGATAGGCGATCGTCTCCTTCGTCATCATCGCGCGCATGTCCGTGCGGCCGGAGGGGTCGCCCACCATGGCCGTGCCGCCACCGATGAGCACGATGGGCTTGTGACCCGCGTCCTGCATCCATTTCATGATCACGAGCTGCATAAAGTGCCCGACGTGCAGGCTGTCCGCCGTCGGGTCGAAGCCGATGTAGAAGGGCACGCTCTCGCGGCCCAGCATCTCCTTCAACTCGTCCTCGTAGACGGTTTGCTTGATGAACCCCCTCTCCTTCAGGGTGTCGAGAATGTTGCTTTTTTTCATTTCCATCATAAGTATATTATAATTCCCGCGCGCGCGGATGTCAAACGTTGCACGAAAATTTTTCAAAAAACCGAAGGGGGGACGGACTCTCCTCTTCATTTCTCTCCGCGGAGAAAACGGGGAATAATAATGCGGACATGTTTCGACTACGCTACGCTCCGCTCAACATGACGTGATTTTGTGACACCCCTTCAGTCTCGGCTAAGGCCTCGACAGCTCCCCCTCGAGGGGGAGCCAAGACAGGGGCGCGGGGCAACATGACGTGATTTTATTGCCCCACCCCCGTCCCTACGGGACACCCCCTCCCGAGGAGGGGGCAGGCGACGGTGCGCGGGGCAACATGACGTGATTTTATGGCGGGACTGTAATTTAGGGCGTACCCCCACCCCTACCCCTCCCCCTTACGCAGGGGGAGGGCAAGAACAGAGGACGCGCGGGTACTTCAGCACAAGGCACGCCTGCGGCGCCCCAAAAGGGGAAGCCTTACAAACCGCGTCGCAAGAGAATGAAGCCCCACCCCCCTATCCCCCTCCCGAGGAGGGGGCAACAGGGCAGAACGGAAAAAAAGCGGAGAGACTCCGCTTTTTTTACCGATTTCAGATTGTTTCGAACGTTTCAGCATGTTTCCGAACGTTTTCAGATTGTTTCGGATATTTCCGAACGGTTCCGAATGTTTCCGGACGTCAGACGCCGATCTGCGCAAGGACGCCGGGGAAGAACGTGAAAATCACGATGACGGCGACGATGAGCAGAATGATGATGGCGAGGATCCAGCTCTTGTTCAGTGCGGCAGAGACCGCGACGATGGACGTGAGCACCAAAAATCCGTAGGTGAGCGCGTAGCTGACGATCTTCGAGAGCACTTCCACCTTGGAAATGAACGGGAACTTCGCATCGATGACGCGGAGCAGGAAAATGGCGAGCAGCACGAATGCGAGGATCTCGCCGATGATCTTCAAAAATTTCGCAATGGTTTGTTTCATATTAGCTCCTCCTTTATGAGCTACTTATACTATACACCGAATTTTGGAAAACGTCAAGTGTTCGGGCTTATTTTTTCAAGAAAGGCGCGCCGCTCTTCCACGCGGTGCCGACCCGCTCGCCTATCGCGTAGTAGCCGTAGCCTGCCTGATCGAACACGAACGCCGCCAATTTTTCCATGTCGATCTGCCCCTTTTCGTTGAGAACGCGTTCGTCAGCGAGGACGTTTTCTATCTTGCCGAGCACGCGAAGGCCGTACGGCTGCTGCTGCATCTCGACAACGGTGCACTCGAGGGTGACGGGGTATTCGGTGATGACGGGCGCATCGACGCGCTCGCTCTTGACGGCGTGCAGCCCCGTGCGGGCGAATTTATCGGGCACGCGGTTGCCCGAGGCGGTGCCGAGAAAATCCGACGCGGCGACGGTATCCGTGCCCGGCACGGACAGGGTGAACGCCCCGCGCTTTTGCAGGTTCTTCACCGTCTTGTGCTCTTCGTCCAAGTTGAGCGCGACCATGTTCTCGGCGCAGACGCCGCCCCACGCCATCATCATGGCGTCGACGGTGCCGTCCTCGTTGT
>CANRFD010000111.1 GCA_947629845.1 uncultured Clostridia bacterium | reverse complement strand
TACTTGAAGCCGAAGAGCGAATACACCTCGTCGATGATGCGCACGACGCCCTTGATCTCCTCGGTGATCTGTTCGGGGAGCATGAAGATGTGGGCGTCGTCCTGCGTGAAGCAGCGCACGCGCATCAGCCCGTGGAGCTGGCCGCTCTTCTCGTGGCGGTGGACGAGCCCCAATTCGCCCATGCGGATGGGCAGATCTTTGTAGCTGTGCGGGGTGAGCTTATAGACGAGCATGCCGCCGGGGCAGTTCATGGGCTTAACGGCGCAGTCCTCGCCGTCGATCTTGGTCGTGTACATGTTATCCTTATAATGATCCCAGTGCCCCGAGTTCTCCCAAAGCGTGCGGGTCATGATGATGGGCGTCTGCACTTCCACATAGCCCTCGCGGCGGTGCAGCTGCCGCCAATAGTCGATCAGGGTGTTTTTCAGCACCATGCCGTTGGGGAGGAAGAACGGGAACCCCTTGCCCTCGGGCAGGAGCGCGAAGAGCTTCAAGTCCTTGCCGAGCTTGGTGTGGTCGCGCTTTTTCGCCTCCTCGAGCAGGCGGAAGTACTCCTCCATCTCCTCCTTCTTCGCAAAGGCGGTGCCGTAGATGCGGGTGAGCATCTTCTTCTTTTCGTCCCCCCGCCAGTAGGCGCCGGCGATGGAGACGAGCTTGAACGCCTTGATCTTCCCCGTCGAGGGAAGGTGCGGGCCGCGGCAGAGGTCGGTAAAGGTGCCCTGCTTATAGAAGGAGAGCTCCACGTCCTCGGGAAGATCCTGAATGAGCTCCACCTTATAATTTTCGTGATACTTGCTCATGAGCGCGATGGCCTCGTCGCGCGGAAGGGTGAACCGCTCGATGGGCAAATTGCTCTTGACGATGCGCTGCATCTCCGCCTCGATCTTGGCGAAGTCCTCCAGCGTGATGGGCGTCTTGAAGTCGACGTCGTAATAGAAGCCGTTGTCGATGACGGGGCCGATCGCCAGCTTGCAGGTGGGATAGATGGTCTTTAATGCCTGCGCGAGAACGTGGGCGCAGGTGTGGCGGTAGACCTCGAGCCCCTCCTTATCCTTGAGCGTGACGATCTCGAGGCTGTCGCCCTCCGCAAGGGCATGCGTAAGGTCGACGAGCACGCCGTTCACCTTGGCGGCGACGGCAGCCCGCGCGAGCCCTTCGGAAATTTTTTGCGCCGCGGCGTAGGCGGTCGCATTGTCCTCGACTTCCAGGAGATCTCCGTTTTTCAGTGTAATTTTCATGAGTTTACCTCCGATTTTTATCGTTTATGTCTGACATAGTACCTTGTTTAACCGCAAAAAACAAAAAATAACGTCCCTAAAAGTTCCCTCTTCGGGAAAATTTAAGGACGCAACTTCTTGCGCGGTTCCACCTTAATTGCCCTCCACGGAGGGCCGCTCGAGTATGCGGTTGTGTAAAATAAAGCGGTTTCGCCCCCCGCTCCCCCATGCAAACCTTGCAGCCGTGGGCTTGCTCTCTGGAAAGGAAAAGCGGCGCTACTTGTCTTTAAGTGCCCCTATTATATGCCGCCGCCCGAGGTTTGTCAAGAAAATATGGCGCGTTCCGCATAAAATTTTTGAAGAAAATCGCCCACGGAATCCTCCACCTCGCCGAGGCAGTACACAAAGCCCGCGTCGGAAAGCATGATCTCCGTCTCCGTGTCCTCTTCGCCGAGGAGGCGGCTGCGGCGGAGCGGGATAAAGTTCTCGCCGAACACCGTCGTTCCCTTGACGTACACCTTGTTCTTGCTCTCGCCCACGAGAAATTCGCAGAACTTTTTCAAGTCTTTGGAGGTGAACCCGTCGGGGACGTAATCGGCAATACGCTGCCACTTTTCGCGGAGAGGCGGCAAGCGGAACGCCCACACGCCGTCCAAACACAGCTCCCCTTTCTCCTCGAGCTTGCGGCGGATATACGCCTCGTCGCCCGCATAGTCGGCGGCGATCAGCGCGGCGCACAGCAGCTTTTTTTCGCGGCGGGAGAGCGCAACGTTCAGGCGCTGTTTCAGAAATTCGTATTTGTAACCTATGCCGAGCACCTCGGCGGCCTTTTCGCGGAGCGTCTCGCGCACGTCGCGGGCGCTCTGTCCCCCCTCCCCGAGGCGGATGCGGAGCGCGGCGCGTTCCTCCCCGAAAAAGAGTTCCGCCCCTCCGCCGCATTCGGCGAGGCGCCCCACGACCGAGTTGTACAGATAGGTGATATACGAGCTCTTCGCGCTCTCGTCGGATACCGTGATTTCTTCCACGCATTTATTGTATGCCGAAAACGGCGATTTATTTACGCGGACGCCGCCATGCGGAAAATTCCATGCGAATTTCGGCAAATTTGTCGAAACCCCATGCCCGCGCTTGACTTTTTGCGGCGGCCGTTCTATAATGGTAAGAACGAATAGAGAGGTCTCTTATGGATATCAAGGCGACGGAACGCAAATGGCAACTCCGTTGGGAAAAAGCAAAACTGCACACGTTCGATAAAAAGTCGGAAAAGCCCAAATTTTACGTGCTCGAGATGTTCTCCTACCCCTCGGGTGCAAAGCTCCACATCGGCCACTGGTACAACTACGGCCCTGCCGATAGTTACGCCCGTTACAAGCGCATGAAGGGCTACAACGTGTTCCAGCCGATGGGGTTCGATGCCTTCGGCCTCCCCGCCGAAAATTACGCCATCAAGACGGGCGTCCACCCCAAGGATTCAACGGAGAAGAACATCGCCACCATGGAACAGCAGCTCCGTGCGATGGGCGCGATGTTCGACTGGTCTGCCGAGATCAAGACGTGCGGCGAGGACTACTACAAGTGGACGCAGTGGATGTTTTTGCAGCTCTACAAGAAGGGCCTCGCCTACCGCAAGGAAGCGCCCGTCAACTGGTGCCCCTCCTGCCAGACCGTGCTCGCGAACGAGCAGGTCGTCGACGGCAAGTGCGAACGCTGCTCCTCCGAGGTCGTGCGTAAAAACCTTACGCAGTGGTTCTTCAAGATCACCGACTACGCCGAGGAACTGCTTTCGGGGCTCGACGGCCTCGACTGGCCGGAAAAGACCAAGAATATGCAGCGCAACTGGATCGGGAGATCCACCGGCTGCGAAATCGAGTTCGACTGCGAGAGCGGCGATAAGATCCGCGTTTACACCACGCGGTGCGACACCGTGTTCGGCGTCACCTACGTCGTGCTCGCGCCCGAACACCCGCTTGCGAAAAAACTTACGACGGACGAACAGCGCGACGCCGTGGAGGCCTATATCGAGTCCGCCGCCAAGGCAACGGAGATCGACCGCCTCTCCGCCACGCGCGAAAAGACGGGCGTATTCACGGGCTCCTATGCGGTCAACCCCGTGAACGGCAGAAAGATCCCCGTCTACCTTGCCGACTACGTCCTCGCCTCCTACGGCACGGGCGCGGTGATGGCCGTGCCCGCCCACGACGAGCGCGACTTCGCCTTTGCGACGAAGTACGGCCTCCCCATCGAAAAGGTCATCGAGTGCCCCGCGGGCGAGACCGCGCTACCCTATTGCGACGACGGCATCATGGTGAACTCCGTGCAGTTCGACGGGCTCATCGGCGAGGAGGCGCGCGACGCGGTGAGCGCATATATCTACAAGCTCGGCAGGGGCGGCAAAAAGGTCAACTACCGCCTCCGCGATTGGCTCGTCTCCCGCCAGCGCTATTGGGGCGCGCCCATTCCCATCGTGCACTGCGAGGTCTGCGGCGCCGTGCCCGTTCCCGAAAAGGAGCTGCCCGTCCGCCTTCCCTATGACGTGGAATTTCGCCCCGACGGCAAGTCCCCTCTCGCCAAGCACGAAAAGTTCATGAACACCGTTTGCCCCAAGTGCGGCGGCAAGGCGCAGCGCGATCCCGACACGCTGGATACCTTTGTCTGTTCCAGCTGGTACTATCTGCGCTATGCCGATCCCGAAAACGACAGGGCGCCCTTCGACCGCAAGGAGGCGGACAGGCTCCTCCCCGTCGACACCTACGTGGGCGGCGCGGAACACGCCTGCATGCACCTCCTCTACGCCCGCTTCTTCACCAAGGCGCTGCGCGACATGGGCTATCTCGACTTCGACGAACCCTTCAAGCGCCTCGTGCATCAGGGCGTCATTTTGGGGCCCGACGGCAACCGCATGAGCAAGTCGCACGGCAACATCGTCTCCCCCGACGAGTATGTGGAACAGTACGGCGCCGACGCCTTCCGCCTTTATCTCATGTTCGGCTTCTCGTATACCGAGGGCGGGCCGTGGAACGACGACGGCATCAAGGCCATCTCAAAGTTTTTGGAGCGCGTGGAAAAGCTCGTTCTGAAGGTGTGCGAATATAAGAAGCCGCGCGAACAGGAAAAATACGGCGCCGAGGAAAAGGCGCTCGACTATGCCCGCAACTTCGCCATCCAACGCGTCTCGCGCGACATGGAGAACTTCTCCTTCAACACGGCGATCGCGCGCATCATGGAGCTCACAAACGCCATATCCAAGTACGAGGCGCTGCCCGCAAAGAACATCGCCCTCTTAAAGGCGACGGCGAAAGACCTCGTGCTCCTTCTCGCCCCCTGCGCCCCCCAC
>CANRFD010000110.1 GCA_947629845.1 uncultured Clostridia bacterium | reverse complement strand
GCCTTCGACGGCGACGCGGACAGGTGCCTCTGCGTGGACGAGAAGGGGCGGGTGCTCACGGGAGACCACATCCTGCTCGCCTATGCGGCGTACATGAAGGAGCGCGGAAAGCTCGTGACCAACGCCGTCGTGACGACGGTGATGAGCAACCTCGGGCTGTACAAGGCGCTCGACGCGGCGGGGATAGGCTATGCCAAGACCGCCGTGGGCGACAGGTTCGTCTATGAATACATGAAGGAGCACGGCTGCCGCATCGGCGGGGAGCAGTCGGGGCACATCATCTTCTCCAAATATGCGACGACGGGAGACGGCATTCTCACGAGCCTGAAGGTGATGGAAGTTATGCTCGCCAAGAAGGGGCCGGCTTCCAAGCTGTACGAGATGATGCAGGTGTACCCGCAGACGCTCATCAATATCCCCGTCGCCGACCGAGGCGTGCAGGAGGACGGCCGCGTGAAGGCCGCCGTCGCCGAGGCGGAGGAGAGGCTGGGGAGCGAGGGCAGGGTGCTCGTGCGAGCCTCGGGCACCGAACCGCTCGTCCGCGTGATGGCGGAGGCTTCCACCGAAAAAGAGTGCAGACGCTGCGCGGAAAAGATCGCCGCGGCGGTCAGGGCGGCAGACCGCGCCGCCCGCAGGGAAAACAGAGAATAGGCGGAGACGCGTATGTGCGGGATCGTCGGTTACATCGGAAAAAGACAGGCCGCTCCCATCTTGTTGGAGGGGCTGAAAAAACTCGAATACAGGGGGTATGATTCCGCCGGCCTTGCGGTGCGGGCGGAGGGCGGCGGCGTCTCCGTCGTAAAGACCAAGGGGCGGCTGTCCCGCCTGTGCGAAGAGACGGCGGACGGCGCGCGGCTTGCGGGGACGTGCGGCATCGGGCACACCCGCTGGGCGACGCACGGGGAGCCCTCGGAGGAGAACGCCCACCCCCACAAGTGCATGGACGGCAGCGTGACCGTCGTGCACAACGGCATTCTCGAAAATTACAGGGAGTTGCGCGAAAAACTCACGAGAAAGGGGTACGTCTTCTATTCGCAGACGGACACCGAGGTCATTGCAGATCTCATCGATTACTACTTCAAAAAGTATCGGTCGGGCCCCGTGGACGCCATTGCGCGGTTTATGTCCCGTGCGAGGGGCTCCTATGCGCTCGCCGTGCTGTTCTCGGGCTACGAGGACATCTACGTCGCCCGCAAGGACAGCCCCATGATCATCGGCGCGGGCAGGGGGGAGCACTTCATCGCCTCCGACGTGCCCGCCATTCTCAAGTACACCAAGCGGGTGTTCTACATCGACAACGGAGAGCTGGCGCGCGTCGGCAGGGAGGACGTCGCCTTCTTCAACATCGACCGCGAGCCCGTGGAAAAGCAGAGCGTGAAGGTGACGCTCGACGAGAACGCCGCAGAAAAGGGCGGCTATGAGCACTTCATGATCAAGGAGATCCACGAGCAGCCCTCCACGGTGGAGCTGACGCTGAACGCCTACTTGAGCGGCGGCGCCGTGGACTTCTCCGAGTGCAATGTGGACGACGGATTTTTGCGGGCGGACGCCATCGTCGTCGTCGCCTGCGGTTCCGCCTACCACGCCGGCATGACGCTGCAGTACGTCGCCGAGCGGCTCGCCCGCATCCCCGTGCGCGTGGAGCTGGCCTCGGAGTTCAGATATCGCGACCCCATCCTCGCAAAAAATACCCTCGTCGTCGCCATCAGCCAATCGGGCGAGACGGCGGATACCCTCGCCGCGGTGCGGGAGGCCAAGGCGCGCGGCGCAAGGACGCTTGCCGTCGTCAACGTGCGCGGGTCGTCCATCGCACGCGAGGCGGACAGGACGCTGTATACCTTCGCGGGGCCGGAGATCGCCGTCGCGACGACAAAGGCGTACAGCGCACAGCTGGTGGCGGGGTACCTTCTCTCGCTGGAGTGGGGGCGGCTCGCAGGCCGCCTGACCGCGGCGCAGATCGCGGAATACGTTGCCGAACTGCGCACCCTTCCCCAAAAAATAAAGGACATCCTCGAACACAAGGAGGACATCCAGAAGTTCGCCGCCGAACACGCGACGGCCTCCGACGTGTTCATGATCGGGCGGGGCGTGGACTACACCGTCTGCCTCGAAGGGGCGCTCAAACTCAAAGAGGTGAGCTATATCCACACCGAGGCCTATGCGGCGGGCGAACTCAAACACGGGACGATCAGCCTCATCGAGGAGGGCACCGTGGTGTTCGGCGTCATGACGCAGGGCGGCGTCCTCGAAAAGACGGCGAGCAACCTCGAGGAGACGCGCTCCCGCGGGGCGTACACCGTGACGCTCTCCTTCGCGGGGGAAAAGATCGCCGCGGACGCCGAGGTCGCCCTGACCGTGCCGCGGACGGACGAACTGTTCGCCGCGAGCCTCGCCGTTATACCCCTGCAGCTGCTCGGCTATTACATGAGCTTACAGCGCGGACTTGACGTGGACAAGCCGCGCAATCTCGCGAAGAGCGTTACCGTGGAGTGACGATATGAAACGGATTCATCAAAAACACAGGCAAAATCCCACAAAGGTGGGGACGATCCTCCTGTTCGCGGCCTGCGACCTCGTCTCCATCTTCCTCGGCATGATCATCGCCCTCGCGACGACGCGGCGGGGCGAGCCCATCTTCACCCTCGGGTTCCTCTATTGGGCGATCCTGAACGTCTGCGTGCTGTACACCTGCTTCTTCCTCCTGCGCGTGTACCACATCATCGCGCGCTCGGCGGGCATCTTCGACTCGCTGAAACTGTACGTCGCCATCCTCGTCATCTGCTTTGCGAACATCGTGTTCGCCTTCGTGACCGACTATCTCGACTTCGTGACGTGCATGATCTTCTCCATTCTCATCGCCAATTTTGCCCTGATCACCCGCTTTGCGGGGCGCACGGCGATAGCGATACGCTATAAACTCTTCCGTCACTCCGACTGGGTGCGGGCGATGGTCGTGGGCGCGGGGCTCGCGGGGACAAATCTCATCCGCGAGATGCAGTCTACCGACAAGATCAACTACCTGCCCGTGTGCATCGTGGACGACGACGAGGCCAAGAGCGGCAAGACGATCGGCGACGTGAAGGTCGCGGGGACGTCGGCGGATATCCCCGTTCTCGTGAAAAAGTACAACGTAAGGGAAATTCTCATCGCCATGCCGTCCGTCTCCAAGAAGGAGATCAAGCGCATCTATGAGATCTGCAAGACGACGGACTGCGGGGTGAAGATCCTCCCCGGCATGTACCAGCTCGTCAGCGGCGAGGAGACGGTGGCGCAGCTGCGCGAGGTGGAGATCACCGACCTCTTGGGCCGCGAACAGGTGACGGTCAACACGCAGGAGATCGCGGGCTATGTGGCGGGGCAGGTCGTGCTCGTGACAGGCGGGGGCGGTTCCATCGGCAGCGAGCTCTGCCGCCAGATCGCCGCCAGCAAGCCCAAAAAGCTCATCATCGTGGACATCTATGAGAACAACGCCTATGAGATCGAGCAGGAGCTGAAGCGGCATTGCCCCGCGCTCGACCTTCTCGCGCTCATCGCCAGCGTGCGGGACATGGGCAGGATGGAGGAGATCTTCAAGGAGTACCGCCCCGACATCGTGTTCAACGCGGCGGCGCATAAGCACGTTCCGCTCATGGAGGTGAGCCCCAACGAGGCGGTGAAGAACAACGTGTTCGGCACGCTCAACTGTGCGCGGCTCGCCGACAAGTACGCCGTAAAGACGTTTGTGCAGATCAGCACCGACAAGGCCGTCAACCCCACCAACGTGATGGGCACGACCAAGCGCATCTGCGAGATGATCATCCAGACCATCGGGCGGCACAGCAAGAACACCAACTTCGTCGCCGTGCGGTTCGGCAACGTGCTCGGCTCCAACGGGTCGGTCATTCCGCTCTTCAAAAAGCAGATCGCGGAAGGGGGGCCCGTGACCGTGACCGATCCCAACATCATACGGTACTTCATGACCATTCCCGAGGCGGTGATGCTCGTGCTGCAGGCGGGCGCATACGCCAAGGGCGGGCAGATCTTTGTGCTCGATATGGGCGAACCCGTGAAGATCTACGACCTCGCCGTCAACCTGATCCGCCTCTCCGGGCTGGAACCCGGCACGGACATCGAGATCAAGTGCACCGGCCTTCGCCCCGGCGAAAAACTGTACGAAGAACGGCTCATGGACGAGGAGGGGATGCAGACGACCGAACACGGGCTCATCAGCATTGCCCGCCCCATCGAGCTCGACGAGGAATTTTTGTGGAAGATGCTCGACGAGCTGTGGAAGGTCGCCCACGAGGAGACGCAGGATATCCGCCCCGTGCTCGCAAGGCTCGTGACGACGTACCACTACACCGAAGCGTAAAAATTTGCCACCGCCGAAACGGTGGCTTTTTTGTGTGGGGGGCGTCATTCTGACGGGAGCGCAGCGACCGAAGAATCCCGATATGGAGAGTTCGGACTTCGTTCGGGGGAGACGGGAGACAAGGGGAAGTATAATGTGGTTATGTTTCGACACACAGCCGACCGCGGGTGCGGTCGGCTGTGGCTCAACATGACGTAATTTTATGTGGCGGGGCGGGGGGT
>CANRFD010000109.1 GCA_947629845.1 uncultured Clostridia bacterium | reverse complement strand
AAGCGTATAGTCGCCGGGGTCGAGCACCAGCGTGTAGCCGCCGTAGGCGTTGGTCATGACGCGCTTTGCGTTGTTCTCCGCGTCGATGACGATGATGCCGGCGGTCGTCATGTTGCCCTCGTCCGTCAGCACCTTGCCGCGCACCTTGCCGGGCTCGGGGGCGGGCGTTTCCGCCTCGGCGGCGGGAGCTTCTCCGCAGCCGACAAAGGAGACGCAGAACAGCGCCGTCAGCGCGATGGGGATGACTTTTTTCAAGAAACCTCTCATTTTTACACCTCGGAAAAAATATTTTTTCAAATTTTAATCTTTATTGACATTTTTCTGTAAATATGGTACAATAATTTCAGGCCGTATACAAGCGAGGAAAAACCAATGACTGTGCAACTTGAACCACATTTTTCAATTTTCGACACGGAAAATTTTTCTCCCGAGCATCCCGTCTCCCCCGAAGGCTCCCTCTTCACCTACTACCCTTCGGAGACGCCCGCCCACCTACACTACCACGACTTTCTCGAGATCGGCTACTCCGAGGGCGGCACGGGGATCTTCATCATCGACGGCGAACCCATCTCCTTTAAGGGGCGGTGCACCGCCATTATATATAAAGGTCAACCGCACATCGCCAAGAGCCTGTCCGCCGAAAAGAGCCTGTGGCACTTCCTCTACGTCGATGTGCGCAACCTCTTCTCGGGCGGCGACTTCGTCGACCTCGCCTTTTTGCAGCGGCTGAAATGCTCCAATATCGACGGCTACCGCTTCCCCTGCGTCATGCCCGAGCGCGAACAGCCCGAAATTTACGAACTGTGCAAGCTCATCCTCGCCGAGGCGGCGGCCGCCAAGGAACGCTATATCCCCACGCTGCAGGGGCTCGTCTACTCCCTTCTCAACATGCACGACCGCCTCTTCGTCCCCGCCGATGAGAGCACCCCCCCCCGGCGCAATGCGGATAAGAACGACCTGCTCGCCGAGATCGGCGAGACGCTCAACTACATCAGCGAACACTACATGGAGGAGCTCACCGTGGAGGAGCTGGTCTCCGTCTCCAACATGAGCAAGAGCAACCTGCAACGCAAGATGATCGCCTTTACCGGCCTCGCGCCCCTGCAATACATCCACTCCCTGCGCATGAAGCACGCCACCGCCGAGCTCATGGACGGCAGAAAGCCCATCGAGCAGATCGCGCAGGACGTCGGGTATTCGCTCTCGTGCTTCAACAGGCAGTTCAGAAAGCGGTACGGCGTCTCGCCCACCGAGTGGAAGCGCAGCCACACCGACGACCAAGTACAGTAAGGTTTGAATACAGCGACCCCCGCTCCCCGCGGGGGTCTCGTTTTGTTGGGGGCATTATAATAAGGACATGTTTCGACACGCCGCAAGAACAGCGGCGGCTCAACATGACGTGATTATGCGGCGGGTGCGGGAATATGGGCAACATGACGTGATTTGTTGCCCCACCCCCCTACCCCCCTCCCGAGGAGGGGGCTACGCGGCGGCGAGCTACCGCACGCCGCCGCTTGGTGCAAGGCGGGTTTCCCGCCGCTGCACGACCCAATTTGCCGCATACCTGCGGCTTAATGTTTTCTCAAGCGTCCCGCGACGACCAAGTTGATATCCCAAAAACGCTACATTCCTCGTTGAATTTATTTTTAAGCCTGCGCCCGTAAGGAGCGCAGGCGAAAAAAGAAATTCAACGAAACTTTATTCTACTGTTACCGACTTCGCCAAGTTGCGCGGTTTATCGGGGTCGTTGCCGCGCGCTACGGCGACGTAATACGCCAGCGCCTGCAGCGGAATGACGGCGACCGCGGGGGAATATTCCTCCGGGCAGGGCGGGAGCACGACGGCGGCCGTCACCTCCTCCCGCCTCGCGAGCTCGGCAAAACTCGTCACCAAGAACACCTTGGCGCCGCGGGCGTACACCTCGTGCACGGCGTTCATCGTCTTTTCGGCGAGGGCGGCCTGCGTGACGACGGCGACGACGGGCGTGTTCTTCTCGATGAGCGCGAGCGTCCCGTGCTTCAGTTCCCCCGCGGGGTAGCCCTCGCTGGGAAGATACGTGATCTCCTTCAGCTTCAGGCTGCCCTCGAGGGCGGTGCAGTAGTCGGCGCCCCGCCCGAGGAAGAACACGCTCTTGCCCGAGAGGAAGTGCGGCGTCCAGCTGCGCACCCCCTCCGCGGCGGCGAGCGCCCCTTCCGCTGCAACCGAAAGCCCTTCGAGCGGCGGTGCGGCTATGCCGAGCGCGGCGGCACGGCGGGCGGCGAGGCCGTAGAGCACGGTGAGCTGGGCGTTGAAGCTCTTGGTCGCGGCGACGGCGATCTCCCTGCCCGCCTGTGTGAAGAGGACGGCGTCCGCCATGCGCGTGAGCGACGAATAGGCGACGTTGGTGACGGCGGCGAGGTAGGCGCCCCGCTCGCGGGCGAGCTGCGCTGCGGCGAGGGTATCGGCCGTCTCCCCGCTCTGGCTCACGGCGATGCAGAGCGTCCGCCGCGGCACGATGGGATCGCGGTAGCGGTATTCGCTCGCGACGGTGACCTCGGTCGGCACGCGGCACAGTCCCTCGAAGGCGTGCTTGGCGCACAGCCCCGCGTGGTAGGCGGTGCCGCAGGCGACGATCTCGATAAATTCCGCGCGGCAGAGCGCCTCCGCGAGGCCGTCATTCCCCCCTTCCGCAGAGAGCGGGGCGCGGCGGAGGGCCACGGGGATCTCGGCCATCTCCTTTTTCATGAAGTGGCGGAAGCCGCACAGTTCGGGCGCGTCCTCGCGGCAGCTGTACTGCATCTTCTCCCGCTTTACGGGGCGGAGGTCGCCGTCGTAGAGGGAGAGTTCCTCCGCGCGGAGGATGGCGATGTCGCCGTCCTCGAGGGCGTAGGCCTCCACGCCCTCCCCTGCGATGGCGGGCAGATCGCTCGCCACATACGCCCCGTCCGCCCCCTTCCCCACGATGAGCGGGCTCTTCATGCGGACGCACACGATGGCGTCGGGGAAGTCGGCGCACAGCACGGCGAGCGCGTACGACCCCGCCAGCCGCTTGGCCGCCGCCCGCACCGCCACGGCGAAATCGCCGTTGTAAAACCACGAGATGAGATGGGCGATGACCTCGGTATCGGTATCCGAGGAGAACTTCTCGCCGCGAGCGATGCACTCCTCCTTGAGCGCGAGGGCGTTTTCGATGATGCCGTTGTGCACGAGGGTGAACTTGCCGTAGGTGTGCGGGTGGGCGTTGCGCTCGGACGGAGCGCCGTGGGTCGCCCAGCGCGTGTGCCCGACGCCCACGTTGCCCTTGAGAGAGAGCGCCTCCGCAAGCTCCTTCACCCTGCCCTTCTTCCTGACGATGTGGAGGCTGCCGCCCTCGAACACGGCGACGCCCGCCGAATCGTAGCCGCGGTACTCCAGCTTTTGCAGCCCGCCGAGGAGCACGGGCGCGGCGTCCCGCCTGCCTGCGTAGCCCACGATGCCGCACATTATATTCCCTCTTCCGCCGCCCGCACGGCGCGTTCGATGAGAAGGAGCTCCTCCCTGCACGCCGCCTCGCTCTCCCCCTCCACGAGGATGCGGACGACGGGCTCCGTTCCCGAGGCGCGGACAAAGGCGCGGAGCCCCCTTTCCCGTGCACGCAGGGCGGCCTCCTCCACGGCGGCGCTCGCGGCGACCCCCTCCCTGTTCCGCGCGGGGACGCTGCGCTCCAGCCGCGGCAGGGGGCGGTAGCCCTCCTTCAGATAGGAGAGCGGGCACTTGCTCTCCAACATGAACTCGGTGAGTTTGAGCGCTGTGAGAATGCCGTCGCCCGTCGCCGCATACTTGCGAAAGACGATGTGCCCCGACTGTTCCCCGCCGAGCATCAGCCCCCGTTCTTCCAGCGCCTCGCAGACGTTGCGGTCGCCGACGTCGGTGCGGACGAGGGCGATCTTCTCCCGCGAAAGGGCGGCCTCCAGCCCGGAGTTGCTCATCACCGTGGCGACGACCCCTTCGCCGTCGAGCTCCCCGCGCGCCTGCATGGCACGGGCGCAGACGTACAGTTCGGCGTCGCCGTCCAAAAGTTCGCCCCGCTCGTCTACGGCGACGCAGCGGTCGGCGTCCCCGTCGAAGGCGAAGCCCACGTCGAGCGCGCGTTCCCGCACCAGCATTTTTAACCCTTCGGGGTGGGTGGAGCCGCAGTTTGCGTTGATGTTGCGGCCGTCGGGGGCGGCGTTGATGCAGACGACCTGCGCCCCGAGCGCGTCGAACACCGCCTTGGAGAGCGCCCACGCGCTGCCGTTGGCGCAATCCAACCCCACCTTCAGCCCGCGGAAGGAGGTGCGCGGGAGGGAGAGAAGGTAGGCGAGATAGCGGTTGCGCCCCGCGACGAAATCCACCGTGCGGCCGACGTCGGCGCCCGTCGCGAGCGGGAGCGTTCCGCCGTCAAGGTAGTCCTCGATGCGGGAGAGCTCGCCGTCCGCAAGTTTTTCGCCCCCCGCGCCCATCAGCTTGATGCCGTTATCGGAGAAGGGATTATGGCTCGCCGAGATCATCACGCCGCAGTCGAAGCCCTCCGTCCGCGTGACGAAGGAGACGGACGGCGTCGTTGTGACGTGCAGAAGATAGACGTCCGCGCCCGACGCGACGGCGCCCGCAGTGAGCGCGTATTCGAGCATATACGAGGAAAGGCGGGTATCCTTCCCCACGACGATGCGCGCGTGCCTCCCCCGCGAAAAGCGGCTGCCGAGGTACCTGCCCACGC
>CANRFD010000108.1 GCA_947629845.1 uncultured Clostridia bacterium | reverse complement strand
CGGATTTAATCGCGTGGGCGATGCGATCACGGAACGCCTTGAAAGTGCCTTAAAATTGCTTTCAAAAGAAATTGAAAAAAACGGCGAAATGATTTCGCTCAAATCTTAATGGCGGAAACAGAATATAAGTGTATTTAGATCTCCTGTGTTGGGGTTTGATGTTGCACTTGATGGTAAAATCACCTTCCGCTTATAAAAACCGCCTGCGGGGCAGGCGGTTTTTTATTGGTCGGTCTTGTTCTCTTCGGCGGGCGGTTTCGTTCCTTCGGCGGGCGGTTGCGTTCCCTCCGCGGGTGCACCTTCGGCGTCCTTCTTTGCCGCCTGTTGGCGTTCGCGCTCCTTCAGCACGGCCTCGACAAAGGCGTCGATCTCCGCTTCCTCTTCGTCCATTTCGTCGGACGCGTCCGCACGAAAGCCGCGCGCTACGTTTCCCGCAGAGCACTTTGCGCCGCATTTCGGGCAGCGGTGATCGCTCGGCGCCAGCCCCAACCCGCTTTCGGTAAAGCTGTGTCCGCACGCCGTGCAGGTGTATTTTACGGAACACGGGGGCGCATAAACGCAGCTTATAATATTGTGCATGGGCGAATACGGAATGGGCTCGGCCTTCGCCCCGCAGCTGCGGCAATAGCGGTCGTTCTCCCGCAAGCGGCCTCCGCAATTGATACAGATCAGCATATTTTTCCCTCCAACAATTGTTTTACGCAATAATTCGGTCGGTTTTCGTCGTAATTCCATGTGTGCGCGGAATCCCCGGCGCAAAACGCGCGGTCGGGGCAGCGCATGCACTGCCGGCTCAGCCCGCTGCGATCCGTGCGGAATTGCTTGAATTTGTTCTTCCACACGTCGGCGAAGTCGTCCCGCGAGACGTTCCCCTGCACGAGCTCGGGGCGGCGTTCGATGTCGAGGCAGGAATAGATGTCCCCGTTGCACAGCACGCTGCCCGCATAGACGCCCGAATTGCAGAGAAAATAGGCGTCCCGCGTCTCGTTTTCGAAGTCCTCGGTGAGATAGTGCGAACAGCCGTACGTCACGTCGAGCGTCTCTGCGGGGTCGTACCGCCGCCCGCGGATGTATTCCAAGAGATATCTCATCTCCTCCGCGCCGAGCAGCATATCCCCCTTTTTGGCGCGCCCGATGGGGTCGACGTTGATGATGCGCCAGCTGTCGACGCCCAAACTGCGGACGAGGTCGTGAATGGCGTTCAACTCGCCGATATTCCCCCTGTGGATGACGGACGTCACCATGGTGACGGCTTTTCCGCAATACTTTACCACGTTGGAGATCCCGCGCAGGCAGGCGTCGAAGGCGTGCGGGTCGCGCCGCAGCGCGTTGTGGGTCTCCCTTGTGCCGTCGAGGCTGAACGCCACCGACGTCATGCCGCACGCATTCAATTTCCGCGCCGCCGCCCCGTCGATGAGCATGCCGTTGGTCGTGATGCCCCAAAACAGCCCCTGCGCGTGGATGTGTTCGGCGATCGGGAAGAAATCGGGGTGCAGAAGGGGCTCCCCGCCCGTGAGAAAGACGTACGGCCGTTCGCGGAGCTGCGACTGTACCGAGGCGAGCGTGCGTTCCACCAGCTCCTTGGGCAGGAACGTCCCCTTTGCGGGGGAACAGCTGCTGCCGCAGTGCAGGCAGGCAAGATTGCACGCGTTTGTGAGTTCGAAGAAGAGGAACTTCAGCTGCGGCTCGCGGTAGAGCTTTTCCCGGTACGCCGCGAGCTCAAGCATGTTTTTGCGCTTTGCGGGAGAGAGGCTCATACCCGCCGCTCCCTCGCCTGTGCGAGCATGAGTTTGATGCGGTTTTCTTGGTTCACCCGCGTTGCCGAGGGGTCGTAGTCGACGGGGACGATGTTGGCATCGGGGAAGAGCCCCTTCACCGTGCGCACCGCACCCTTGCCCGCGATGTGGTTGGGCAGGCACCCGAAGGGCTGGGCGCAGACGATGTCCTTTGTGCCCGTCTCGCAGAGCGCAGTCATCTCCGCGGGGATCAGCCACCCCTCCCCCATCTTCACGCCTTGGTTGAGAACCTTGTCTGCACACTTGCGCAGGTGTTCGAAGTCGTGCACGGGCTCGTATCTGCCCTGCTTTTTTATGAGCGAAATGAGCTTTTTCTGCCGCCGCCGAAGATACCCGTACATGACGCGAAAGACGAGCGCGCGGGCGCGGTGGATGCCGTACAGCTTGGCGTCGTTGATGTTGTTGACGACGCAGTACAGGATGAAATCCATGAGCGCGGGAACGACGGGCTCACACCCCTCCGCGAGCAGGAATTTTTCCAGATCGGAGTTGCCGAGCGGGGAATATTTGACGTAAATTTCGCCGACGATGCCCACCTTGATCTTCTTTTCATTCGAAACGGGCACTGCGGAGAACGCATCGAGGATGAATTGCACGTTGCGTGCGAACGCCTTGAACTTCCCCCCGTCGAGGGCGGCCTTGAGCGCAGCGAGGCACTTTGCGCGCACGGCGTCGCTGTCGCCCGCGTGCAGTTCGTAGGGAAGCGTCTGGTTGTAGCACGTCATGACGAGGTCGCCGTAGAAAATAGAATAGGCGAGTTCGAAGAGGAACGCCGCGTCGATCTCCAGTCCGTTGCCCTTCTCTAAACCGGAAAAATTGAGCGAGAGCACGGGGACTTGCGGAAATTCCGCCTTGAGCGCCTTGCGGATGAGCGGGACGTAGTTGCTGGCGCGGCAGCCGCCGCCCGACTGCGTGATGAGCACCGCCGTTTTATCGGGGTCGTATCTGCCGCTCTTTAAGGCGTCGAGATACTGCCCGATGACGCACAGCGCGGGATAGCACGCGTCGTTGTGGACGTGCTTCAGCCCCTCGTCGATGACCTGCCGACCGTGGTTTTGCAGCATCTCTAACCGGTATCCCCGCTTGCCGATGACGTAGATCAGGAGCTCGAAATGCCACGGGAGCATGTCGGGCACGAGAATGGTATATTCGCCCCTTCTTTCCTGCGGAAATACGGCGTATTGTTCGGTAAAATCTACCGTCTCCCTCTCGCTCATTTTCTTGCCTGCTCCTCGATGGCGGCGAGCATGGATCTGAGCCTGATCTTCACCACGCCGAGCCCCGTAATTTCATCGATCTTGATCTGTGTGTACAGTTTGCCGCGGCTCTCCAAAATGGCGCGCACCTCGTCCGTCGTGATGGCGTCGATGCCGCACCCGAAGGAGACGAGTTGCACGAGGTTGACATTCTTATGGCGCGTCGCATACTCCGCGGCGCGGTAGAGGCGGGCATGGTACGTCCATTGGTTGAGCACGTTGACCTTCACCAAATTGCCCTCCTCGAATACGGCGTCCTCGGAGAGAACGGCGATCCCAAGCGATGTGAGCAACTTGTTGATCCCGTGGTTGATCTCGGGATCGGCATGGTAGGGTCTGCCGGCGAGAATGACGACCTGCTTGTTTTCGCGCTCCGCCTCGGCGATGACCCTTCTCCCCTCTTCCACGACGGCGGTGTGATAGGCCTCCATGCGGCGCATGCCCTCGCGGAAGGCGCGCTTCACGAGGGAGGAAGAGAGCTTGTAGCGCTTGAGCGCACGCACGAGCGACTTCACCGTCTTTTTCTCGCTGTTGGGGTCGATGTACGGCATGATGAGATTGCCGTCGTTGAGCCGCTCGTTGTTCGCCTTCAGGAGCTCGGGATAGTATGCCACGACGGGACAGTTGTAATGGTTCAAACTGTCGTGCTCGTCGAGGTTGTAGCTCTCGCAGGGGTAGAAGATGAAGTCGGCGCCCTTGTCGAGCAGACTTTCGATGTGCCCGTGCAGGAGCTTGGCGGGATAGCAGGCCGTGTCGCTCGCGACGGTGTGCTGCCCGCGGAAATAGAGATCGCGCGAGCTCCTGTCCGAAAGGACGACCTCGAAGCCGCACGTCTCGAAAAAGCCCGTCCAGAGCGGGAGCTGTTCGTACATTAAAAGCTGCAGCGGCAGCCCCACCCGCGCGCGGGGACGCTCTACGATGCGGGGCATCGCGAGCAGTGTTTCATATTTATAGCGATACAGATCGAGCGGCGCGTCGGCGGGTTTCAGCCCCGCGCCCCGTTCGCACTTGTTCCCCGAGATGAACCTGCGGCCGTCGGTAAAGGTGAGAATGTTGACGCTGCACTTGGACGTGCACCCGCCGCAATTGACCGACCGCGACGCGTAATGGAAGTTGTTCAGCTCCGCCTCCGTGACCATGGTGGAGATGAGCTTATCTTTCGGCGTGTTCTCCTTGGCGTAGAGCGCGGCGCCGAACGCCCCCATCAGCCCCGCAATGGCGGGACGGACGACCTCCCGCCCCGTTTCGAGTTCAAATGAGCGGAGAACGGCGTCGTTCAAGAAGGTGCCGCCCTGCACCACGATGTGCTTGCCGAGTTCTTCGGGCGTACGCGCACGGATCACCTTGTAGATGGCATTCTTCACGATGGAGGCGGAGAGCCCCGCGGAGATATCCTCCACGCTCGCCCCCTCCTTCTGCGCCTGCTTCACCGAGCTGTTCATGAACACCGTGCACCGCGAGCCGAGCTCCACGGGGTGCTTTGCGAACAGCCCGAGGCGGGAGAAGGGCTCGATCTCCATGCCCATCGCCTTGGCGAACGTCTGGATGAAGGAGCCGCAGCCCGAGGAACACGCCTCGTTGAGCATGATGCTGTCGATGGCGCGGTTCTTCACCTTGAAGCACTTGATGTCCTGCCCGCCGATGTCGATGATGAAGTCCACATCGGGGTTGAAGTGGAGCGCCGCCTTGAAGTGCGCCATCGTCTCCACAATGC
>CANRFD010000107.1 GCA_947629845.1 uncultured Clostridia bacterium | reverse complement strand
GGAAGCTCCGCCGTAGGCGGTGATGGGGATTGAGCCATAATCACGCCCACCTTATTCCCGCCCGTCCACCGCGTCATTCTGACGCGGAGCGTTTCGCCCACTCTCAAGCGGGCGAAACGCGTAGCGAAGAATCCCGACCAACGAAGTCCACCCCGCCACACAATCACGTCATGTTGCCCCGCGCGCCGTCTCTTGCCCCCTCCTCGGGAGGGGGTGTCCCGTAGGGACGGGGGTGGGGCATGCCACACAATCACGTCATGTTGCCCCGTGCGCACCATTCGTCTACCCCTCCCCGCCATATGAACACGTCATGTTGAGCCACAGCCGACCGCACCCGCGGTCGGCTGTGTGTCGAAACATGTCCTTATTATAATGCGGATACCTTTCGACTACGCTCAAGGTGACGTATTTATGCTGCTCATCCCGTCTCCCCTCCCCTTGGCTCCCCCTCGAGGGGGAGCTGTCGAGGCCTTAGCCGAGACTGAAGGGGTGTCACAAAATCACGCCATGCCTCCTCCGCCACGCCCCCACGAAAACAACCGCCCCGCGGCGTTGCCGCGGGGCTTCATTCAACCGATAAACTTTTTGATTTCCTCGAACATCTTATCCGCACCGACCGTCGTCTTAAAGCGCGGCGGTTTATAGCGGATGGCCTTCAGGCTCTCGGGTACCTTCATGGCGGTCAAAAGGTGGATGCGCTTCACCCCCTTAAAGCTGTCCTTCACGTCGTTCCCCGTCAGGGCATAGAGCACGTCCTGCGGGAATTTATAGGGGCTGGCGGTGGAAACTACGACCATGGGGTGCGGAATTGCCTTGGGGTCGTCCTTCTTGCACCGCTCGGAATACCGCTGTGCAACGCTCATCGCAACGCCCGTGCGCGTGTCCATGGGATAGCCGTAGTCCATAAAGAAGTCGTAGATGCACTCCACGGTGCCGTCCTCGTCGGTCGAGTCGGCGTAAAAGTTCGCGCGTGCGGCGGAAAGTTCGGCAGGCGTCACCGAATACCTCCCCGTGCGGGCGAGCGACCCCATGCGCTCCGCCGTCCGCACCGTGTCCCTGCCCGAGAGCTCGAACACCAGCCGCTCCTGTTCGGCAGGCATGAGCACGTCCATCGAGGAGGACATCGTCCTGTAAAGCGGCCGCTTTGCGTTATAGTTGCCGCTTGTGAGAAAGTCGGCGAGCGCGCCGTTCTTGTTGCAGGCGCAAACGATCTTGCCGACGGGCAGCCCCATGCGCTTGGCGTAGTAGACGGAGAGCAGGTTGCCGAAATTGCCGGACGGGGCGCAAAAGTCCACCGCATCGCCGTATACGATCTGGTCGGACGTCAAAAGGTCGCAGTATGCGGAGAAGTAGCAGGCGATCTGCGGCACGATCCTGCCGATATTGGCGGAATTGGCGGTAGAGAGCAGATAGCCCCGCTCTTTTAACAGCGTTTTGTCGTTTTCGGAGTGCAGAATGCGCTTAACGACCGTCTGACAGTCGTCGAACGTGCCCCGCACCGCAACGACGTCCACGTTTTCGCCGTCCGCCGTGCACAGCTGCAGCTTCTGCATTTTGGAGACGCCGTCGTCGGGATAGAACACCGCAAGTTTCACGTCGGGCTCGTCGCGGAACATGTCGAGCGCCGCCATGCCGGTGTCGCCCCCCGTCGCCACGAGCAGCAAAACGTTCTCACGGATGCCGAGAAGTTCGCGCCCCTTGCGGAGAAGATGGGGCATCACGGCGAAAGAAATATCCTGAAATGCGCAGGTGGGGCCGTGAAACAGCTCCAACATGTACATGCCGTTGTCCATGCGGACGAGCGGCGCGGCGTCCCCCTCCGGGAAGCGCGCATACTGCTTGCGGCACGCCTCGAGGAGCTCCGCCCCGTCGTATTCGTCGAAAAACTTTCCGAGCACGAAGGCCGTGCGCTCCGCAAAGTCCATGCCGCACATCTCCTCCAGCTCCTGCGGCGTAACCTGCGGGAAGCTCTCGGGCACAAAGAGCCCCCCGTCCGAGGCGATCCCCCGGACGACGGCCTGCGCTCCCGTTACCCTCTCTTGTCCTCTCGTGCTTACGAAAAACATAATTTATCACCAAATACGCGCCCGGAAGGGCGCGCGATCGGTGCGCGGCCTCTGCCGCGCTCCAAAAGTTCTGCTTTGCGCTGTTTTATTACAGATATTTCCGCGCGAAATCGGGAAGTTCCTCCTCCGCACAGCTGCATGTGATGGTGATCTCGAGGTTGCGCATGTCTGCGACCTTTTCCATCATGTAGAAGAACTTTGCCATCTCGGCGAGCGGCTTGCCCGCGATGCGCGCGATGCCGTCGATGTAGATGTACTCGTTGTCGTAATTCCCGGCGATGGCGCCCATGACGAAGCCGCAAAGCGCGTCCTCGCCCGCGATGGCATAGTCGGAGCAGTCGAGAAAGCGGATATCGCGCTTCAAGTCGTACATATAGCGCTTGGTATCCGTGATGAAGATCAGGTGCCCTTTGGCGACGGCGATGGCGCTGTTCGCCGCGTCGATGATCCTCTTGGTCTTTCCGCTGCCCTTGGGTCCGCAAATAATTTTGAGCATGAGCCCCTCCTGAAAGCCTTACGGCTGATTTCGTAATTTTATTTTACCAAGTTTTCGGCGACATTTCAAGTAGTTTGCGAAAAATTCTTTCGCATAATTTCTCCCCCTCGCTTCCCCCATTTGGGGGAAGTACCCGCGTAGCGGGGGATAGAGGTTCTCGCCCGCCTCTCGTTCTGCCCTGAAAGGCTTCCCCTTTTCCAAAGGGGAAGCTCCGCCGTAGGCGGTGATGGGGATTGAGCCATAATCACGCCCACCTTATTCTTGCTTCTCTCGCCCCTTCTCGGAAGAGAACGGCTTCTTCTCGCCCCCTCCTCGGGAGGGGGGTAGGGGGGTGGGGCTACAAAATCACGTCATGTTGAGCCGCCGCTGTCCTTGCGGCGTGTCGAAACATGTCCTTATTATCAGGATGACGTAATTGTACTGCAGGTCTGAATATCCCCCCCCGCTGTCCCCTCGAGGGGAAAGTGCCCCCCCGCAGCGGGGCAAAAGGGGTGTCGCAAAATCACGCAAGCCCCTATCTCAAACTCTGCAAAAACGCGTCGATCCTGTCGAGCCCCTCCAGCATATCTCGCATGGAGAGGGAGTACGAGAGCCGCACACACTCATCCGCGCCGAACGCAGCCCCGGGCACCACGGCGACCTTCGCCGCGTCGAGAAGCGCTTCGGCAAAGCTCACCGAGTCGGTGATCTCGCGGCTGCCGAACCTCTTCCCGTACGCGCCGTTCACGACGAGCATCATATAGAACGCGCCGTCGGGGATGATGCAATAGGCGCCCTGCATGTCGGAAATGCGCTCGATCATGGCGAGCCGCCGCCTTGCAAACCGCGCCACCATCTCCTCCACCGCCGCCTCGGGCGAAGAGAGCGCCTTGAGCGCCGCGTACTGCGCAATGGAATTTGCGTTGCTCGTGGCGTGGCTCTGGAAGGAATCGATTGCCTTTGCGATGTCGTGCGGGGCGGCGAGGTACCCCACCCGCCAGCCCGTCATGGCGTACGTCTTGGAGACGCCGTTCACGGTGACGGTGTGCTCCTTCGCCCAGTCCGAACAGGCGGCAAAGGAGAAGGGTTTTGTCACCCCATATACCAATTTTTCGTAAATTTCGTCGGAGAGAACGAGGATATCCGCCTCCTCGCACACCGCGGCGAGCGCCCGCACTTCCGCCTCGGAATACACGGCCCCCGTGGGGTTGTTGGGCGAGTTGAAGATGAACAGTTTGGTCTTGGGCGTAATGGCGGCCTTCAGCTGTTCGGGGGTAATTTTGAAGCCCGTTTTCTTGCTCGCCTTCACGCAGACGGGCACGCCGCCGCACACCTTCACGACCTCGGGATAGGTCAGCCAATAGGGCGCGGGAATGATGACCTCGTCCCCCTCGTCGAGAAGGGCGTAGCACACGTTGAAGATGGAATGTTTCGCCCCGTTGGAGACGACGATCTGCGAAGACTCGTACTCGAGGCCGTTGTCGCGGAGGAACTTGTTGCAAATGGCGCGGCGCAGCTCGATGATGCCCGCCGAGGGCGTATATTTGGTGAAGCCCCGCTCGAGGGCGTCCCGCGCGGCGTCGATGATGTGCTCCGGGGTGTTGAAGTCGGGCTCCCCCACCCCGAAGGAGATGACGTCCTCCCCCGCCGCCTTCATGGCTTTCGCCCGCGCGCTGACAGCGAGCGTAAGGGAGGGAGAGATCGTTCTTATCCGGGTCGCAAGTCGTTCTTTGATATCCATAGTCGCCTCTTGGGAAATTAGTCCGCGGACGCCGATAGCTTCGCCTGCGTCTCCGCGCGTGCGAGCGCGTCCGTCATTTCATCGATGTTGCCCGCGAGAAAGGAGGTCATGTTGTGGAGGGAGAGCCCGATTCGGTGATCGGTGATGCGGTCCTGCGGGAAGTTGTAGGTGCGGATGCGTTCGCTCCTGTCCCCCGTCCCCACGAGGCTCCTGCGGTTTTGCGCCTCGGCGCCCGCCGCCTGTTCGGAGTAGTACTCATACAGACGGGTCTTGAGAACGCGGTACGCCTTCTCCCTGTTCTGCAGCTGGCTGCGCTCATCCTGGCAGGTCACCACGATGCCCGTGGGGAAGTGGGTGATGCGGATGGCGGTCTCCGTCTTGTTGACCTTCTGCCCGCCCGCACCCGAGGAGCGGTAGAGGTCGATGCGGATGTCCTTCTCGTCGATGTGCACGTCCACGTCCTCGGCCTCGGGAAGCACGGCGACCGTCGCCGTCGAGGTG
>CANRFD010000106.1 GCA_947629845.1 uncultured Clostridia bacterium | reverse complement strand
CGGCGGTTGACCGTCCCGAGCACGGTCTCCGAGGGCATCTTCGCCTTGTAAAATCTCTCCAAAAGTGACAGCGTTTGGTCGGAAACGTCGCGCGCGCCCGCCCCGCTGCCCATGCCGTCGGAGAGGGCGACGAGGAACCTCCGCTCGTCGATCTTGAGAATGGAGTGGGTGTCGCCGCTCGCCTGTTCCCCGCTCTTGGGGCAGGAGGCGACGCCGAACGCCGCGTCGAAGGCGGCCTTGCGCTTTAAGATGAAGCAGGCGCGATCCTGCGTCAGGGGGATCTTCTCGGAGAGGGCGAGGGGAATGCCCAGCGCGTCGCTCGCCGTCCGCACCAAACTCGCAGCGTTTGTGCGGTTTTCCAGCGTCATGCTCACGGTGAAGCGGTCGCCTTCGCCGTACAAAAAGATCTCCGAGCTCAAGATCCCCGCCGAGGCGAGCGCGGCCGCAAGCCTGTTTTCCTCGTCGGAGAAGGTGTATTCGCCGCTCTGTTCAAGGGCGATGTCCCGCAAGATCTCGCTGATGCCGTGCGCCTGGTCGGCGAGCAGCCGCTTGCCCTCGCGCGCCGACTGGATCTCGGCGGCATAGCGGCGGTATTCGGCGAGCTGCTTGTTGAGCGCGAACAGCAGCCCCGCCGTGTTGTTGCACACCGCGGAGATCTCGGCGGGCAGGTCGATGAGATTGACCCGTCCCTTCGCTTTGCCCACGGCGATGAGCTTGTCCATGCTCTCCGCGATGCGGGCGTCGCGGCATTTTTTGCGGTGGGGGCAGGAAGTGCAGAGGTCGGAAATGAGCTTTTCGCGGATACGTATGCCCGAATTGTCCGGCCTGTCCTCGGTGCGGAAGGCGTTCTCGATCTCGCGGAAGAGCGCCGAGATCTCATAGAGCTGTTCGCCCACGGCGCGGCGGTTGCGGTTGATGGCGATGCGCGGCAGCGTGCGTTCGCGGTAGAAGAGCAGGGTATGCGCCGCCTTGCGGAACAGCTTTTCGGGCAGACAGCACAGGAGGGCGGCAGGGAGGCCGACGGAGAGCAGCGTTAGGGCGATCTCCGCCGCGCCCCGCCCGTACAGCCCCGCAAAAAATTCCGCGCCGAGAAAGCCGACGAAGAGGGCGAGCGCCGAGGCGATGCGCCCGTACGGGACGAAGAGGAGGGCGAGCGAGGCAAGAGCCGAAGCGACGGCGGCGGGCACGGCGCTCGTGTGGGCGACGCACAGCGGCAGCGAAAGCACGAGGGTGAAGGGCACGGCCGCGGCGTTTTTCAGCAGGCATACGGCGAGAAAACCCGCGGCGGCGAGGACGGCGTACAGGGCGGGTTCCCCCGCAAGGCGGTAGAGCCCCATGCCGAGAAAGAGCCACAGGAGGGCGAGTTCGGCGATCTCCCCGCCGCTCAAACGGCACTTCATGGCGCGGAAGAGGAGGGCGTGCAGCGCCCCCTCGAAGAGGAGGGAGAGCAGGGTGAAGAGCGCCGCGAGGATCATCTTCTGCCAGAAGGCGGCGAAGGGGAAGAGGGCATATCCCGCATGGGGGAAGAGAAAGACGAAGGGCAGCTGTGCGGCGAGCGCATACAGGGCGCGTTCCAAGCGCATCTTGCGGCGGAAGCGGCGGTAGAGGATAAAGACGAGCAGCAAAAACGCCGACTGGATGCCCGCGGAGAGGGAGGCCGCGGCGGAGAGGGACACGGCGGAGGAAAGGAGGTGCCCCGCGGCGCAGAAAAAGGGGTCGAGCCCGCAGCAAAATGCGGCAAACGCTACGGCAAAGGAGAGGGGCTCCCTCTGCGGCAGGGCGAGGTTTGCAAGCAGCATGGCGGAGAGGACCAAGAGGTACTTTGCCGCAGTCTTGGGGCTGAAGATCCCGCGGCGCAGGGTTGCGAGTTTGGCGTTCATGAAGTCACCTACCGGGTATTTTTCTTGCATTATAGGAAAAATACAAAAGCAAACAGGCGGGGAATGCGTCTATGTTTGTCGAAGATTTGAATTTCCCCGCCCCCGTGCGGCGATTTTTCCCCGCCGCAAAAATGGCAGGTATCGGAATGCGAATGAATGCATAAACTTGTGCATATATAGGAAATTACTAAAAAACAGTGAATATATTTATTACTTTATTATATTTCACGGTTTTTGTTATGAATTTTCACAAGATTTTTTGCAAAATCGGGCGAAATCAGTTTGACGAGTCGCTTATAAATATGGTAAAATTCATACTGTATCTTTTGGGCGGACAGCACAGAAAAGGCGCGGCGCGAACGTCGGGCGGCCGCAGAGGCCCGGGGGTACAAACACCCAAATCTGTCAAACATACATCATCGCAAGGAGAAAGAGACGCAATCATGTTGAAGTCATTGAAAAACGTTCTGGTATTGTGTTTGGTCGCCGTATTCGGAACGTTTATCGCGTTGGAGGCGCTCGGCTATCGGGGCGTGGGAAGCGCGGCGGAAGGCGCCGCGTCCGCCGATGCCGCTCAAACGGAGGGGGCAGACCCCGCCGTCGATCTCGGCGCGGAGGAAAAGAGCGAAACGCTCTCCTTCTACAACGAGCCGTCCGACGGCGAGATCGTCACCGTTCTCATCGGGCTCAAGGGCGCCCCGCTCTTGGAGACGGCTATCGAACGCGGCGTCGGCGTGCAGGAATTGTATCAGGGGTTCGACGGCGCAAAGCTCGCCGCCGCCCTCGAAGAAGAGGTGAATGCGGCGAAGTCCGCCCTCGCAGGCTACCTTCTCGAAACGGGCTATCGCTACACGGCGATCTTCAACGGTTTTTCCGCGCGCGTGCGCTATGGCGACATTTCGCGCATCGAAGGGAACAGCCTTGTGGAAAAGGTCATCCTCTCCAACTCTTACGAGTCCCCCGAGGCCATCACCGAGAACACGGTCGACGTGCAGGATACGGGTATCTTCAACTCCGTCGGCGTCGGGTACGACGGCACGGGCACCGCGGTCGCCGTCCTCGATACGGGCACCGACTACACCCATGAAGTGTTCGATATGGAACTCGACCCCGAGACGATGGCGATCACGAAGGACGACGTCGCCTCCGTCGTTCCGCTGCTTGCGGCAACTTCCATGAACGCCCTCTGGGGAGGGGACGAGTTCGATGAAGACGAGCTCTACCTTTCCTCCAAACTTCCCTATGCCTTCGACTACGCGGATGTCGATACCAACGTCTATCCCGCGGAGGCGCACGGCACCCACGTCGCCGGCATCATTGCGGGTGAATCGCAGCGCATCCGCGGCGTCGCACCCCGTGCGCAGATCGCCACCTTCAAGGTGTTCGAGGACGCGGGCGAAAGCTCCACCGAGGGCATCCTTGCCGCGCTCAACGACGCCGTGCTCATCGGCGTGGACGCCATCAACATGTCCCTCGGCGCAAGCTGCGGCTTCGCGCGCGAGGTAGACGAGCAAAACGTCAACGACGTGTACGACCTCGTCGAAGAGTCGGGCGTCAGCCTCGTCGTTGCGGCGGGCAACGAATATTCCTCGTCCTACGGCGGCGCGCACGGCAACACCAACCTCGCGTCCAATCCCGACGTCGGCACGGTGGGCTCGCCCGCTTCCTACAACGCCTCCCTCGCCGTCGCCTCGGTCAGCGGCGTCAAGACGCCCTACTTCGTCGCCAACGGCGAAAAGGAGATCTACTTCAACGAATCGAGGACGACGGGCAAGACCAAACCCAACCACTTTGTCGACGAACTGTTGGGCGACAAGGAGAGCGGCGAATATTCCTACGTCGTCATTCCCGGCGTCGGCTACGAGGCCAACTACACGGGGCTCGACGTAAACGGCAAGATCGCCGTCGTCAAGCGCGGCAGCAACTCCTTTGAAGATAAGGTAAAAATCGCGCGCGCGCAGGGCGCCGTCGGCGTCATCGTCTATAACAACCTGTCGGGTATGCTCAACATGTCCATCGGTACCGTCAATCTCATCCCGAGCTGCCTCGTCTCCATGGACTTCGGAAAATACCTCGAGAGCAAGCCGCAGGGCACCATACGGGTGCAGAAAGATTATCTTGCCGGGCCGTTCATGTCCGACTTCTCCTCGTGGGGGCCTCTTCCCAACTTGGAGCTCTCGCCCGACATCACGGGGCACGGCGGCGACATCACCTCGTCCTACCCCGGCAGAAACGAATACGATACCATCAGCGGCACGTCGATGGCATGCCCCAACATCGCGGGCGCCGTCGTCCTCGTGCGCGAGTATGTAAAGAACATGGAGGGGCTCAAGACCACCGCCGAAGTGCGCGATCTCACCTACAATCTCATGATGAGCACGGCCGCCATCGCCCGCAACGAGGAGGGCAACCCCTATTCTCCGAGGAAGCAGGGCGCAGGCATCGGCGACATCAAGCGTTCGGTCACGACCAAGGCGTATCTCTCGGTGGACGGCTCCAACAAGGCCAAGCTCTCCCTCGGGGACGATCCCACGCGCAACGGCGTGTATGCGCTCACCTTCAACATCACCAACCTCTCGGGCGAGGCGTTGAGCTACCGCATCAACCCCATCGTCATGACGGAGAGCATGTCGTCCGACGAAAAGACGGTCGCAGAGAAGGCCTACATGCTCTCGCCCTCCTGCTCTTACGCCGTCACGGCGAAGAGCGGCACGGCGTCCGTCTCGGGCGACACCGTCAGCGTGGGCGGCTATGCGCAGGCGCAGCTCACCGTCACCGTCCGCCTGTCCGATTCCGACAAGGCATATCTCAACGCCAACTTCATCAACGGCATGTACGTCGAGGGCTATGTGGAGCTCCAGTCGTACAATGCGGATAAGATCAACCTGAACATTCCCTACCTCGCCTTCTACGGCAATTGGGA
>CANRFD010000105.1 GCA_947629845.1 uncultured Clostridia bacterium | reverse complement strand
TCTTCGGGCGCCTTATCGATCTCGTCGTAACGCATCTTCTGTGCCTGACCTTTGCAAGCCATAACCATGGTGATAGCTGCGGTCAAAGTGGTCTTGCCGTGGTCAACGTGTCCGATGGTACCGATGTTGACGTGGGGCTTGCTTCTGTCGAATTTTGCCTTTGCCATTTTGAAATACTCCTTGAAATTTTTTATTTTTTGATAACTTTTTTCAACCCTTGCGGGCTGAAAGCGCAGCTATCTATCAAACGATGATATGAAGCTGACTCGCTTACCTTGTCCATTATAACCTATGCGGAAAAAATTTGCAATCACTTTGCGGGAAATTTTTTTGAAATTTCCATATTTTGTGGTGAGAAGGCGAATTTTTCCCTTATTTTTTGGTCTTGCCCGTGATAATTTTTTCCGCGACCGACTTCGGGACCTCCGAATAGTGGTCGAACTGCATGGTGAACTGCCCTCTTCCCTGCGTGCGGGAGCGGAGGTCGGTGGCATAGCCGAACATCTCCGAGAGCGGGACTTCGGCGTCGATGATCTTTGCGCCGTTCCTGTCGTCCGTGCCGAGCACGCTGCCGCGGCGGGAGGAGATGTTCCCCATGAGATCGCCGAAGTAATCTTCGGGCGTGATGATCTGCACCTTCATGATGGGCTCCAAAAGGACGACCTGCGCCTTTTCGAGGCCGTCCTTGAGCGCCATGGAGCCTGCGATCTTGAACGCCATTTCCGAAGAGTCGACGGGGTGATAGCTGCCGTCGTAGACCTCTACGCGGAAGTCGACGAGCTCGTAGCCGGCGAGGAAGCCGTTCTTGGCCGCCTCCTGAATCCCCTTGTCGACCGCGGGGATATATTCCTTGGGAATGGTGCCGCCCACGGTGAGATCGTCGAACTTGTACCCTGCGCCCGGCTCCTGCGGGTAGATCCTGACCTTGCAGTGGCCGTACTGGCCTTTACCGCCCGACTGCCGCACATACTTGCCCTCGGCCTCCACCGCGCGCTTGATGGTCTCGCGGTAGGCGACCTGCGGCGCGCCGACGTTGGCTTCCACGTGAAATTCGCGGAGAAGGCGGTCGACGATGATGTCGAGATGCAATTCGCCCATGCCCGCGATGATGGTCTGCCCCGTCTCCTGATCGGTGAACGTACGGAAGGTGGGATCCTCCTCGGCGAGCTTGACGAGCGCGAGCGTCATCTTCTCCTGCCCTGCCTTGGTCTTGGGCTCCAAAGAGAGCTGGATGACGGGTTCGGGGAACTCCATCTTCTCGAGCACGATGGGATGCTTCTCGTCGCAGAGCGTATCGCCCGTCGTGGTGTTTTTCAGCCCGACGATGGCGCAGATGTCGCCCGAGTAGATCTCGGAGATATCCTTGCGCTCGTTGGAGTGCATCTGCACGAGGCGGCCGACGCGCTCCTTCTTGTCCTTGGTGGAATTGTACACATAGGAGCCTGCGGAGAGCACGCCCGAATAGCAGCGGAAGTACGCGAGGGAGCCGACGAACGGGTCGGTCGCGATCTTGAACGCGAGCCCCGCGAAGGGTTCGTCGTCCGACGTCTTTCTCTCCTCTTCCTCGCCCGTCTCGGGGTTGGTGCCCTTGACGTGGTCGACGTCGACGGGGCTGGGAAGAAAGTGGATGACTGCGTCGAGAAGGAACTGGACGCCCTTGTTCTTGTACGAGGAGCCGCAAAGCATGGGGACTGCCTCCAAAGAGAGACAGCGCGCGCGCATACCTTTAATAATATCGTCGGGGGAGAGGTCGTTGTCGGCAAAGTACTTCTCCATGAGCTCGTCCGAAGCGGAAGCCGCCTCCTCCACGAGCTTGGCGTGGTACTCCTCGGCGATCGCCTGCATGTCGGCGGGAATGGGCTCCTTGCGGAAGTCCTTGCCGAGATCGTCGTAGTAGATCTCCGCCTCCATTCTGATCAGGTCGACGATGCCCCGGAACGTCGTTTCCTTGCCGATGGGGAGCTCCACGGGCACGGGATTCGCCCCCAGCCGCTCGCGGATCATCCTCTCCACGCGGAAGAAGTCGGCGCCGTTGATATCCATCTTATTGACATACGCGATACGGGGAACTTTGTAGGTATCCGCCTGACGCCACACCGTCTCCGACTGCGGCTCGACGCCGCCCTTCGCGCAGAACGTTGCGACCGCGCCGTCGAGGACGCGCAAGCTGCGCTCCACTTCGACGGTAAAGTCGACGTGGCCCGGTGTGTCGATGATGTTAAAGCGGTGTCCCTTCCAAATACAAGTGGTCGCGGCGGAAGTGATCGTGATGCCGCGCTCTTGCTCCTGCACCATCCAGTCCATCGTAGCGGCGCCCTCGTGCACTTCGCCGAGCTTGTGCGTCTTGCCCGTGTAGAAAAGGATGCGCTCCGTCGTCGTCGTCTTGCCGGCGTCGATGTGCGCCATGATGCCGAAGTTCCTCGTGTGTAATAAGTCGTATTCTCTTGCCATTTAAGTCCCTCGTCAGAAGCGGAAGTGCGCGAACGCCTTGTTTGCCTCCGCCATTCTGTGTGTATCCTCTTTCTTCTTTACCGAACCGCCCGTGTTGTTGTAGGCGTCCATGAGTTCGGCGGCGAGCTTTTTGTACATCTCGCGCTCCGAACGCTTGCGGGTGTTGAGAACAAGCCAACGGATGGCGAGCGTCTGGCGGCGCTCCGGCCTGATCTCAACGGGAACCTGATAGTTGGCACCGCCGACGCGGCGCGCTTTGACCTCCACGGTGGGCGTGATGTTCGCAAGCGCACGCTCGAAGATCTCCATGGGGTCCATATTGAGTTTTTCGCCCATCAGCTTGAAGGCGTCGTAGACGATGGTCTGCGCAACGCTCTTCTCGCCGTCGAGCATGATCTGGTTGATGAGTTTCGTGACGACTTTGCTGCCGTACATAGGATCGGGCAACACGTCTCTTTTGGGAACTCTGCCTCTTCTCGGCATTTTTCTATCCTCCTTTTAATGATCGTTTGCGCGGCATCTGCCGCAGGGCTATTTTATAGCCGCCCTTCTGTAAAGCTATCGCTTGTCCCTCCACGGGATAGCGAACCTTCTCCCCCTCTCGGGGAATACTGCCTACTTCCTCGGGTGAATATTCCGAAATAAGTAGGGGGTGTTGCTGAAGCGCTACGGCGTGCCCTCTGTTGACAGGGGGATCCTTCGACTACGCTGCGCTTCGCTCAGGATGACGCGGTGTGTCAGGTTGCAAATAACTGCGCGGAGCAGGGTTTCCCTGCGGCAGCGCACCCAATTTGCCGCACACTTGCGGCTTACTGTCGGGGAGAGCATCCGTTGAGATAGGGTAAATATCCCATCCGTGCCGCTTTCCCTCGCACAAAAGATTTTCCGCAGGAAAAGATTTTGTGCGAAACTTACTTGGGGCGTTTTGCGCCGTACTTGCTGCGGGACTGCTTGCGCTTTGCGACGCCTGCCGTATCGAGGGCGCCGCGGATGATGTGGTACCGCACGCCGGGCAGATCCTTCACCCTGCCGCCGCGAATGAGCACGGAGCTGTGCTCCTGCAGGTTGTGACCTTCGCCGGGAATGTACACCGTACCTTCCTGCTTGTTGGTCAAGCGAACCCTCGCGATCTTGCGGAGCGCCGAGTTGGGCTTCTTGGGGGAAGTCGTCGTCACCGAAAGGCATACGCCGCGCTTCTGCGGGCATCTGTCGAGAATGGGGCACTTGGACTTGAAAGCCTCTCTCTCGCGGCCTTTCTTGATGAGCTGGTTGATCGTGGGCATTGTTTACCTCCTTTTTGCTTATTTTCGGAATATTCTCGAAACCAAACGGTTCAAAGAAGCGGTTTTTTTGTACCCGTTTTACGGCGCGCGGAAAGACACCGTATTTACAGGCAGAGTCCATTTTAGCAAATATGGATATGTTTGTCAAACGAAATTCATCTTTTTTTCGCAAAAAAGCGGGAAAAATTCCCCTTTCCTTTTTCCTCCAAAGTATTGACAAATTTCACGAAAAGAATTATCATGTTTAGGAAAATATTGGGTAAGGAGATATCTTTCTATGAACAAAATGACCGTAAAAGACCTTAAAGACATCAAGGGCAAACACGTCCTCGTCCGCTGCGATTTCAACGTCCCCATGAAGGACGGCGCGATCACCGACGAAAACCGCATCATCGGCGCGCTGCCCACCATCAAATATCTCATGGAACAGGGCGCGAAGATCACGCTGTGCTCCCACATGGGAAAGCCCCACTCCATCTTCTCCGACGAAGTGAAGCTGAACAAAAAGGATAAGGCAAAGGTGGAGAAGGGCGAGACGACCAAGGAGGCCATCATCGAGAAGGCGAAGAAGGACGAGCCCAAAAAGCTCACCCTCGCCCCCGTCGCGGCACGCCTGAACGAGCTTTTGGGCGGCAAGGTGACGTTCGCGAAGGACGTCGTCGGCCCCGACGCGCAGGCCAAGGTGGCGGCGTGCAAGGAGGGCGAATGCGTGCTCCTCGAAAACCTCCGCTTCCACTGGGAAGAGGAGAAGAAAGATTTAGAGTTCTGCAAGAAGCTCGCGGCCTATGCCGACATCTATGTGAACGACGCGTTCGGCACGGCGCACCGCTCGCACGCCTCGACGGCGGCCATCGTGGAATACGGCCTCGTTAAGACCGCCGTGTGCGGCTTCCTCATCGAAAAGGAGCTCACCGTGATGGCGGACAGCCTCGAGCACCCCGTCCGCCCCTTCGTCGCCATTTTGGGCGGCGCGAAAGTTGCGGATAAGCTCGGCGTCATTTCCAACCTCCTCGAGAAATGCGACACGCTCATCATCGGCGGCGGCATGGCGTACACCTTCCTGAAGGCGCAGGGCTATGAGATCGGCACCTCCCT
>CANRFD010000104.1 GCA_947629845.1 uncultured Clostridia bacterium | reverse complement strand
AATCACGTCATCCTGCCCCGCGCGCACTATTCGTCTACCAAGCGCGGCACGAGGAGCGTAGCGACGAAGTAGCGTAGTCGAAGGATGACCGCATTATAAAACCCCCGTCCTCTCTCCGCGCCTGTCCTACGCGTCATCCTGAGCCGAATTGTTTATACGCAGTCCACGAGCGCTTCACCTCGAAGGATCCCCTTAAACGCAGTCCGACCGCAAGCCCCCTCCACGGGAGGGGGGAAGGGGGGTGGGCAACGAGAGCCTTCCCCTCACTGGGGGGAAGGTGTCCCGAGCAAGCGAGGGGCGGATGAGGGGCGCCATCGCCTCCCCCAAAAAAAAATCGCAAAAAATCTCATCCGGCCCGTGTAATTGCGTCCGTGCGCGGGTATATATTCTATGATAAATCATCGGAGGTCAAAGATATGTTAAACAAAAAAATCGCGGCAATGCTCAACGATCAGGTCAACAAGGAACTCTATTCCGCCTACCTGTATCTCGACTTTGCAAACTACTATGCGGATGAAGGCTTAAACGGCTTTGCGCATTGGTACGAAGTGCAGGCGCAGGAGGAGCGCGACCACGCCCTCATGCTCCGCAGATACCTCATCAACAACGGGGAAAAGGTCGTGTTCGACGCCGTCGCCAAGCCTGACAAGACGTTTGCAAACCATCTTGCCCCCCTCGAAGCGGGCTACGAGCACGAGCAGTACGTCACCTCCCTCATCACCGCCATCTATGCCGAGGCGTTCGCGCAGAAGGACTTCCGCACGATGCAGTTCCTCGATTGGTTCATCAAGGAACAGGGCGAAGAGGAGACCAACGCCGACGAGATGGTGAAGAACATGAAGCTGTTCGGCACGGACGCGAAGGGGCTGCACGCCCTCGACAGAGAGTTGGCGGGGAGAAAATACGCCCCGTCTAAATCGGCTCCCTCCATGTAACTGTGGCGGCCGCCCGAAAAAAGCGGCGCGCGGCGGTATTCCGGCAAAAAAATTCTCCCTGCGGCAGGGTCCCGCGGGGAGTTTTTGCAAAAACGGCGACGTTCTTTGCAAATATCGTTTGATTGCTTGCATTTCGGGGAAAAATATGGTAAAATTTCCCGAGAGGTAAAGGCATGTATAATACGACAGAGATCTCAAAAAATTTGTACTATGTGGGCGGCAACGACAGGCGCATCGCGCTCTTTGAGAGCGCGTTTCCCGTGCCGCGCGGCGTCTCCTACAACTCCTATCTGCTGCTCGACCAAAAGACGGTGCTCTTCGACACGGTGGATATCGCCGCCTCTGAGGTGTTTTTCGAGAATGTGGAGCACGTCTTGGGCGGGCGAGCGCTGGACTATCTCGTCATCCACCACATGGAGCCCGACCATTCGGCGAGCTTTGTGCGGCTCATGGAGAAGTACCCCGGGGTCACCGTCGTCACCAACCAAAAGGTGAAGGCGATGCTCTCCAACTTCTTCCACTTCGAGGGCGAAAACGTCCTTGTCGTGAAGGAGGGGGATACCATGTCCGTGGGCGGGCGCACGCTGAAGTTTGTGTTTGCGCCCATGGTGCACTGGCCCGAGGTCATGTTCACCTACATTCCGGAGGACGGCATCCTGTTCTCGGCGGACGCCTTCGGGACGTTCGGCGCGCTCGCGGGGAGCGTCTTTGCCGACGAGGTCGACTTTGAACGCAACTTTTTGGACGACGCCCGCCGGTACTACTTCAACATCGTGGGGAAGTACGGCGTGCAGGTGCAGAATGTGCTGAAAAAGGCGGCGGGGCTTGAAATCAAGCTCGTCTGCCCGCTGCACGGCCCCGTTTGGCGCAGCAATTTTGCTTGGTTCCTTCAAAAATACGATACATGGAGCAAGTATTTGCCCGAGGAGAGGGGCGTTGCCGTGTTCTATTCCTCGGTGTACGGGCACACGCAGAACGCCGCGGAAATTTTGGCGGCCACCATCGCCCGGAACGGGGTGAAAAACGTGAAGGCGTACGACGTTTCCGTGACCCATGTCTCCGATTTGCTCGCCGAGGCCTTCCGCTATTCGCACGTCGTGTTCGCGACGACGACGTACAACAACGGCATTTTTATCAGTATGGAGCACTTTTTGAGCGATCTCAAGGCGCACGCCTACCAGAAGCGCAAGTACGCGCTGGTGGAAAACGGCAGCTGGGCGCCGCAGGCGGGCGGCTATATGGAGGCGATCGTCCGCGAGTGGAAGGAGATGCGGAAGATCGGCGAGACGGTCACGCTGCTCTCTGCCGTAAAGGAGGACACGCGGGCGCAGCTCGAGGCGCTCGGCGGGGAGATCGCCGCCGACGTGCTGAAGGAGACGGACGCTTGATCGGAATTTCTCGCCGATGAGATTTCGGCGAAATAAAAATAGAAAGGAGTGGAAACAATGAAGTACATTTGCAACGTGTGCGGCTATGAGTACGACGAGGCGGCGGGCGATCCCGACAACGGCATTGCGCCCGGCACCAAGTGGGAGGACGTTCCCGACGACTTCACCTGCCCTCTGTGCGGCGTGGGGAAGGAGGATTTTTCCGCCGAATGACGGAAATTGACGCGTAGGGAAATTTGGAAAATCCCGCAAAACGCTGTGCGTTTTGCGGGATTTTTTGCGCGGGGCAACATGACAAAATTAGTATGACCCCACCCCCCTACCCCCTCCCGAGGAGGGGGCAAAGGACTGGGGATAGGGATCAAGGGGGCGGACTTCGTTTTGGGGTTGATGCGGTTTATGCGAGATAAAAATAAGGTCATCCTTCGACGGAGCTCAGGATGACGTGATTGTGTGTGGGGCGGAATAACGGGGCGAGAACCCCTTCAGCCTCGGCGGAGCCTCGACAGCTCCCCCAAAGGGGGGGGAGCCAAGGGGGGGGGGAGGACATTCAGACTCGACGTATGATTACGTCATCCCGAGCGTAGTCGAGGGATGTCCGCATTATAATAAGGTCATCCTTCGACACGCCGCCGACCGCGGGTGCGGTCGGCGGCGGCTCAGGATGACGTGATTTTGTGGCGGGATGGTAAAACAGGCGCGCGGCTCAACATGACGTGATTTTGTGTGTGGGGCGGGAAAAAAGGGTGGCGGACTTCGTTGTTCGGGGCGGGGACGGGCGGAGGATTATAATGCGGACATGTTTCGACGACGAAGCCCCGCCGATTGTGTCGGCGGGGCTTCTGCTCAACATGACGTGATTGTGTGCGGGAGTGGATTACGGGGCGAGAACCCCTTCAGTCTCGGCGGAGCCTCGACAGCTCCCCCAAAAGGGGGGGGAGCCAAGGGGCAATTCGGTTGATATGGGAAGATTCACTCGGGCTGCGCCCTCGGAATGAGGGAGGCCTTACAAGTGATAAAATAGGGGGATGGGGTCAGGGTTTCAGGCTCAGATAGACCATCAGGACGGCGATGTCGGCGGGGGAGACGCCCGAGATGCGCTCGGCCTGCCCCAAGTTCAAGGGGCGGATGCGGTTCAGCTTCTCCCGTGCCTCGAGGCGGAGACCCGCGATCGCGGCGTAGTCCAAATCGGGCGGGAGCGGCCGTTCCTCCAACTTCTTCGCCCGCTCGATCTCCTCGTAGCTGCGCTTCAAATATCCGGCGTATCGCAGCTCCGTTTCGCATGAGAGCAGGACGTCGCGCGGGACGTTTTCAAACATGCCGAACGCCGTGCGGATCTCCTCCAGGGGGATGCCGCGGCGGATAAGGTCGGCGTAGGTGACGCCCGCCGTCAGGGGCGGATCGCCGTGCGCTTCCGCGAGCGCGCTCGCCGTCTTTGTATCGGCACGGGCGTTCAGGGCGGCGAGGGTCTCTTCCCGCAAATTCCGCCGTAACTGATAGCGTTTGTGGCGTTTTTCCGTAACGAGCCCGCACCTGTACCCGATTTCGGTGAGCCGCAGGTCGGCGTTGTCCTGCCGCAAAACGAGGCGGTATTCCGCCCGCGAGGTCATCATGCGGTAGGGTTCGTCGGTGCCCTTGGTGACGAGGTCGTCGATGAGCACGCCGATGTAGGCTTCGTCCCGCCGCAGGACGAGCGGGGGCTGCCCGCGGAGCTGCAGAGAGGCGTTGAGCCCCGCCATGAGCCCCTGCGCCGCCGCTTCTTCGTAGCCGCTGGTGCCGTTGATCTGCCCCGCCGTGTAGAGGCCGCGCACCTTCTTAAATTCGAGGGTGGGGAGGAGATCTAAACTGTCGATGCAGTCGTACTCGATGGCGTAGGCGTAGCGGACGATGTCGGCATGTTCCAGCCCGGCGACCGTGCGGTACATCGCCTTTTGCAGGTCGTGGGGGAGCGAAGTGGAGAGCCCCTGAACGTAGGTCTCCGTCGTGTCGGCGCCCTCGGGCTCCAGAAAGAGCTGGTGGCGCTCCTTATCGGAAAAGCGCACGACCTTCGTCTCGATGGAGGGGCAATAACGCGGCCCCGTGGAGGAAATTTGCCCGTTGTAGAGGGGGGCGCGGTCGAGATTTTCAAGGATGACCCGATGCGTCTCCGCATTGGTGTAGGCGAGGTAGCAGGGTGTTTGCGCCGCGGGGACGCCGTCGTTCAAAAAGGAAAAGGGGTAGGTAAGTTCGCCCGGCTGCTCGGTGAGTGCGGAGAAGTTTACCGTTCTGCCGTCGACGCGGGCGGGGGTACCCGTCTTGAACCGCCGCACGGAGAAGCCGAGGGCGATGAGATTTTCTGTGAGAAGGGTGGCGCGGGAGAAGCCGTTGGGGCCGCTCGGGGAGACGATCTCGCCCGTAATGGTCTGTGCGCCGAGGTAGACGCCCGTTGCGACGACTACGGCGCGGCAGGTGAAAATTCCGCCGTACTGCGTCAAAACTCCGCAAACGCTGTCATTTTCGACGAGAATTTCCGCCGCTTCTC
>CANRFD010000103.1 GCA_947629845.1 uncultured Clostridia bacterium | reverse complement strand
GCGACAGGAGGCGTGGCCTCGCCGACGGGATTGCGGCGGTACCTGCCGCCGCAATTAGGGGGTGGGGCTCCGCCCGTCCTCCTCATTCCGAGGGCGCAGCCCGAGTGAATCTTCCCTTATCCACCGAATTGCCCCTTGGCTCCCCCCCTTGGGGGAGCTGTCACGCAGTGACTGAAGGGGTTCTCGGCGTGCCCCCGCCGCATAATCACGTCATACTATGCAAAAGCCCCGCCGATCACATCGGCGGGGCTCCATGTCGAAACATGTCCCTGTTTTTCCACCCCATCTACTCAATTTTCCACGAACTCGCCTTGTACCCCGTGCTGCGGAAGAACTCCTCCTTGGTGATCCCCGTGCGGATGGGCCGATTGGCGGCGTTAAAATTTTTGGTGATGTGGTGCACGATGTCGCGCGGCGGGCCGTCGTCCCACGAGCCCGAGGAGCGGTGGAAATTAAACGCCTCGGGGTCGAAGTGTTCCACATAGTCGTAGCTCTCCTGCACCCAGCCCTCGGCGGGGGCGTCCTCGCAGAAGATGGTCACCGACGGGCACACGGTCACAAAATTCTCCTCCACCACCTTCACCGATTTGGGAATGTAGATGTAGAGCAGCCACTGGCAATTGCAAAACGCCTCGCTGCGGATGGTGTGCACGCCGTCCGGAATGATGACCGCACGGTGCGCCGCGTGGAAGAAGGCCAGCGAATCGATGACGGTCGCGCCCTCGGGCAGTTCCGCCATCCACGTGTTGCGCCACGGCTTCAAAATCTGGTCAACGACGAACTCGCCGTTCTCTCTGCGGCACAGGTAGCAGCCCTCTGCAAAGTAATCTTTGGGATCGGGTGTCATATTTTTTCCTCCAAAAGGGATTTTTTTGCTGAAAAGCGGGGCAGGCGGGGGACTTATACGCCCGCGGGGTCGCCGAGCAGCGTCTTGAACGCACTGTAAGTGACGAACCCCGCCTTGCTCTTCGGCGGTTTTTTCACAAACTTCACGGCGCAGTAGTCAACGGGGATCTTGTCGCCGCCCCCGTCGGAGTATTTTGCGCAGACATTGGCGGAAAACTGCAAAACGCTGTCGGGTACGGACCTTCCGTTCGTTCTGATCACGACGTGGCACGAATGCCTCTTCTGCGCGTGCAGCCATATGTCGTCGGGCGCACTTTGCCGCACGAGGCGGTCGTTTTGCAAATTATTCCTGCCCGCACATATGCGGAACCCGCCGCTCTCATAGACGCGGTAGGGGATCTCGGGCTTGGGTTTTTTCGTCTTTTCCTTGGGCGGGGTGAAAAATCCCGCCTCGGCGCATTCCTCGCGCAGGGAGAGGAGATCGGCTTCGCTGTCCGAGGAGGCCAGCGCGGCGAGGAGAGAGCGCGTGTATTCGAGCTCGGCGCGCGTCTCCCGCTCCTGCGGCGCCAAAATTTCCAGCGTGCGCTTTTCCTTGCGGTATTTCTTGAAATACGCCTGCGCGTTCTCGGCGGGCGATTTCTGCGGATCGAGCAAAATCAACAGCGTTTTGCCGTTTTCGTCGTAATAGTTGACGAGCTCGCACTGCTTCATGCCGCGGGAGAGCGCATAGAGGTTGGCGGTAACAAGCTCGCCCTTCACGCGGTTTTCCTCCGCACCCTTGCACGCGAGCTGCCTTTCGAGAATGCCCGCAAGCCGCTTCTCCTGCTTCTTGCAGGCGGCGCGCAGCAGGCCGTCGAGCTTGCGCTTTTCGCCGTCGAAGTCGCGTTTTTTGCGCTTTCTGTCGTAAAAATACCGCTGCGCCTCCGAGATAGTGGCAAACGGCATGCCCTCGTCGCCGCGGGCGAAGAAGTCGGCGACCTCGCCGCCGCGCTCGGTGACGCGGGGGGAGATCTCGTCCGAGAAGATAAAATCGTGCACATGGGTCGCAAAATCACCCCCGCGGTAGCACGCGACGATGCGCTCCGCCGTGCATGGCGCAAGCCCCGCAACGCGCTTGAAGAGGAAGTCGGCAGTCGCCTCCGCGGAGCGCGTCCCCATCTCGGCAAAGAGGCGGGCAAGGGCGTCCCTGTCGCTCGGGTCGATTTTGTCCTGACGGGCGGGCGGAACGTACTTTGCGCCCGCAAACACCAACCGTTTGCAGTTTTCGTCGAGGGAATTGCTCTTCAGCGCACCCAAAATGACGCTGTTTTCGAGCAGCAGCAGGTTGGAATACTTGCCCATGATCTCGGCGCAGAGCACCCGTTCGCGCTCGGAGAAGTCGGAGACGCAGCGGAAGCGGAAGAGGAGAACGCGTTCAAAGCCGGGCGTCTCCACGGAGAGCAGCTCCGCGCTCTGCAAATATTTGCGGAGCAGCATGCAAAATCCGGGGGCGACGGGTGGATTTTCCCGCTCCTCTTCGGTAAAATATGCGCCGCAAAAGAGCGCGTTTGCGCTCAAAACAAGTTTTACGGTGCGTTTTCCCGTGTATATAAGAAGCGAAACTTCCTCCCGCCCCGGTTGGTTGATCCTGTTGATCCGCCCGCCGCGCAGCTCTTCGTCGAGCTCTTTTGCGACGAGCCGCAGCGTAAACGCGTCCTGCGGCATGCCAATTTACCTCCCGGGAAGCAGCGGTCTGCAAATATTTTCCCGACTATTATAGCGCAAAATCACAAATTTGTAAATAAAAACGCTTTCCTTTTGTCGGCCGATATGGTAAAATATCCTTTGTTCGAACCTCGCGTCCCGCCCCCTCGGGCTGGGAGCGCAGGGGAAAAGGGGGAAGGGCAGACCATTCCCGCCCCGTTCAACCGTAAAAATCATCAATTTAGGAGCAGATAACATGAAGTACGAAGCAACACCCGCAGAAAAGAGCACGGTCAGGATCACCATGACCTTTACGCCCGAGGAATGGCAGGACGCCATCAATAAGGCGTATCTCGAAAACCGCAAAAAGTATTCCGTCAACGGCTTCCGCAAGGGGAAGGCGCCCCGCCACGTCCTCGAAATGTACTATGGCAAGGGGCTGTTCTTCGAGGACGCCTTAAACGGTCTCTTCTCGGATCACTACGAAGAGATCCTCGAAAAGGAGGAGGCAAACTTCACCGCCGTCGGCGATCCGCGGGTCGAGCTCGGGGAGAACTTCTCGGAGGAGAACGTCGTGCTCGTCGCAACGACGCCCGTCCGCCCCGAAGTCACCATAACCGCCTACACGGGTATAAAAATCACCCGCTTTGAGTATACTGTTACGGACGCCGACGTGGAGCGCGAGCTAAATGCCGCCCGCGAGCGCATCGCGGAGAGCGTGGAAGTGAGCGACCGTCCCGCCGCCCTGAACGATACCGTCAACATCGACTTTGTCGGCAAGGCAGACGGCAAGGAGTTCGAAGGCGGCTCGGCAAAGGGCTACGACCTCGTGCTCGGCTCGGGGCAGTTCATCCCCGGCTTCGAAGATCAGATCGTCGGCATGAACATCGGCGAAGTGCGCGACGTCAACGTCACCTTCCCCGAGGACTATCAGGCCGAGGAGCTCAAGGGCAAGCCCGCCGTGTTCACGGTCACGCTCAACAAGATCACGGGCAAAGTCCTTCCCGCCCTCGACGACGAGTTCGCCAAGAAGATGGGCAGCGAGTCGCTGGAAGCGTACACCGCCAAGGTGCGCGAGCGGCTCGAGCGGAACGCCTCCGTGCGCTCCACCAACGATACCGAGAACTCCATTCTCGCCGAGATCGCCAAGAACACCACGGCGGAAATTCCCGACGCCATGATCGAAAACGGCGAGGAGATGTCCATGCGCCAGCTGGAAAACAATCTCATGCAGCAGGGCATCCGCGTGGAGGACTACATGAACTACCTCGGCACCACGCGCGAGGAATATAAGAAGAACTTCGAGGAGAGCGCGCGCCGCAACGTCATGCACCAGCTCATCATCGAGGAGATCATAAAGCGGGAGAACATCACGGCGACGGACGAGGAGATCTCCGCCAAGATCGCCGAGCAGGCCGCCTCCATCGGACGGGAGCCCGCGGAATACGAAAAGACGATGGATCCCCGCCAGCGCGCCTACATCGAAAGCGACATCAAAGTGACCAAGCTCTTCGATTTTCTCATGGCAAACAACGAAATGGTTCTCTTCACCGAAGAAAAGCGCGAGGAGACCGCGGCCAAGCCCGCAGCAAAAAAGACCGCCGCAAAGAAGACGGCGAAGAAGGAGGAATAAATGAAAAACGTACTTATTCCCTATGTTGTGGAGCGCACCTCCGGCGGCGAGCGCAGCTATGACCTCTACTCCCGCCTCCTCGAAGACCGCATCGTGTTCCTCGCGGGCGAGATCGACGACGCAACGGCAAACACCGTCGTGGCGCAGCTCATCTACCTCGAGGGGAAGGACCCCACCAAGGACATCAGCCTGTACATCAACAGCCCCGGCGGCTCGGTCTCCGCGGGCATGGCGATCTACGACACGATGAACTACATCAAGTGCGACGTCTCCACCATCTGCATCGGCCTTGCGGCGTCGATGGGCGCCTTCCTGCTCGCCGCGGGAACAAAGGGCAAACGCTACGCTCTCAAGAACAGCGAGATCATGATCCACCAGCCCCTCGGCGGAGCGCAGGGTCAGGCGAGCGACATCAAAATTCAGGCGGAGCACATCCTTCGCATCAAGGAGAAGATGACCCGCATCCTTGCGGAAAACACGGGGCGTCCCTTCGATATGGTCGCCCGCGACACCGATAGAGACAACTATCTCACGGCGGATGAAGCGCAGGCGTACGGTCTCATCGACCGCGTCTACGAAAAACGCTGACCCTTTCCGTTTTTTCTCCGCGGGTGCGCCCTTGGCTCCCCCTCGAGGGGGAGCTGTCGAGGCCACAGCCGAGACTGAAGGGGTGTCATACAGATCACGT
>CANRFD010000102.1 GCA_947629845.1 uncultured Clostridia bacterium | reverse complement strand
TTGTTGAGCACCGTCCACGGGTCGACGACGTTGCCCTTGTGCTTGCTCATCTTGACGCCGTTTTTATCGGCGACGAGCCCCAAACTGATGCAATTTTTGAAGGGCGCCCTGTCGAAGAGGATGGTGGAGATGACAAGAAGCACATAGAACCAGCCGCGCGTCTGATCGACGGCCTCCGAGATGAAGTCGGCGGGGAAGGTCTCCTCGAAGAGCTCCCTGTTCTCGAAGGGATAGTGATACTGCGCAAAGGGCATGGAGCCCGAATCGAACCAGCAGTCGATGACCTCGGGCGTGCGCGCCATCTTTCCCCCGCACTTGGGGCAGGTGCAGAAGAGCCCATCGACATAGGGGCGGTGCAACTCGGTCGTGAGCGGCGCGCCCGTCTTTTCGTGAAGTTCCCTGCGGGAGCCGATGACCTCGATCTCCCCGCAGTTTTCGCACACCCACACGGGGAGCGGCGTGCCCCAATAGCGGTCGCGCGAGAGCCCCCAGTCGATGACGTTTTCGAGGAAGTTGCCCATTCTGCCCTCTTTGATGGTCTCGGGCATCCAGTTCACCGAGCGGTTGGCGGCGATGAGCCGCTCCTTCACCTTGGTGACCTCGATGAACCAGCTCGAGCGGGCGTAGTATAAAAGGGGCGTATCGCACCGCCAGCAGTGCGGATAGCTGTGCTCGAAGAGCAGCTTTTTGAAGAGCAGCCCCCGCTGTTCCAGCATGTCGAGAATGAGCTTATCCGCCTTCTTGGCGAAGAGGCCGTTGAGCTCGGGGCAGCGCTCGTCGAAGCAGCCGCGCTCGTTGACGAGCTGAACGACGGGAAGCCGATAGCGTTTGCCCACTTTGTAGTCGTCCTCGCCGAACGCGGGCGCGATGTGCACGACGCCCGTGCCCTCCGTCAGGGTGACGTAATTGTCGCAGACGACGTAGTACGCCTTCTCCTTAAACGTGCCCTCCGCCCACGGGAAGAGGGGCGCATACTCCGTGCCCTCGTACTCCTTCCCTTTGCGGCGGGAGACGACGCTGTATTCCCCGAAGAATTGGGGAACGAGGGCCTCGGCGAGGATGTAACGGGCGCCTTCCGCCTCGATCTCGACGTAATCCTCCTCGGGATTCATGCAGAGCGCGACGTTGGAGGGCAGCGTCCACGGGGTGGTCGTCCACGCCAAAATGTACGTGTTTTCCGACCCCATTACCTTAAAACGGGCGATCGCGGAGGTCTCCTTTACGTCCTTATACCCCTGCGCGACCTCGTGCGAGGAGAGCGCCGTGCCGCAGCGCGGGCAGTAGGGAACGATCTTGTGCCCCTTGTACAGCAGCCCCTTCTTGTGCATCTCCTTGAGCGCCCACCACACCGACTCGATGTAGTCGTTGTGATAGGTGACGTACGGGTGCTCCATGTCCACCCAATAGCCGACGCGGTCGGACATCTTCTCCCACTCGCTCTGGTACTTCCACACCGATTCCTTGCACTTCTGGTTGAAGGGCTCGATGCCGTACGTCTCGATCTGCTTCTTCCCGTCCAGCCCGAGCGATTTTTCCACCTCGAGCTCGACGGGGAGCCCGTGCGTATCCCAGCCCGCCTTGCGCAGCACGTGATAGCCCTTCATCGTGCGGTAACGGGGGATGGCGTCCTTAATGGAGCGCGTTAAAACGTGCCCGATGTGCGGCTTGCCGTTGGCCGTGGGCGGCCCGTCGAAGAAGGAGAACTCCTCCCCTCCCACGTTCTTTTCGACGGACTTTTCAAAGACGTTGTTGCTCTTCCAGAAGTCGACGATCTCCTTTTCCCGCTCCACAAAATTCAATGACGTGTCTACTTTTTTGTACATAATTCACTCCTCGGCTCTCTTTGAGCGCGGCGGGCAAACTGCCGCCCGCCTGCGCGATCCAATAAAATAAGCCCTCCGCGTTTCGGAATGCGCGAAAGGCATATCAACCACCAAAACAAACGATCATTTGCCGCAGGGATAACGGCCTGCGAAGCCGTGCGGAGTTACTCTGTTCCCCCCGCAGACTGAGAGGTGATACCCGCAGCGCACCGCTGCCTCCCTTTCACCTTGCGGAAGCTCTCTGAAAGCGGCCAAATCGCTGCGGACGCGTCCTCTGTAAGCGCCCTGTTCTGTTTTGTCTGTATTATACCCCTTTGTCCCCGAAAACGCAAGCGTTTTAAGGCATTTTTTGCGACGGGGCGTCCTCTTCTTCGACGGGGGTTTCCGCCGCGGGCGACTGCTTGCGCAGAAGGACGTTGTGAAAGTCGCATTTCCACTTGCCGTCGAACTTCCCGAAGCGGTTCCACAGCCACAGAAGATACCCGAGCGCCGTGAACACGACGAGCAGGATGAGCACCCAGACGCATACGCCGCCGTAGCCGAGCGTTGCGACGTCGAGGAAAAAGTAGGGATATGTAAAGCCGGGCACCGCCGCCCCGAGGATGAAGATGTACACGACATACACGAGGGGAATGACGAGGCTGTAGAGCGGCGCAAATACCGAAACAGTGCGCTTTTCTTCAAAGATAAGGTAGTCCGCGATGAACAGAACGGGCGCGACGACGTGATAGGACAGGTTGCCGATGTTGCGCCAGAAGTCGGCGGAGAAGGGATCGCCGAGCAGGATGAGATAGACGAGGAAGGTGACGAGGATCATGACGACGGTCATGAACCGCAGGGTGCGCAGCGCGGTGCAGTAGCCCCCTCTCTCCCCTGCCTGCACCCGCTTCACGGTGTGCACAAAGCCCGCCACCGACACGCCGAACACAAAGTAGTTGGAGATGTTGGTGTAATATTTGAGAAATTCCCACGTCAGCGGCACGGGGCCGCTCCCCGCATAGAAGATGCCGAACGTGAGCAGCACCGCCAGCAGCGAGACGCAGCACAGCACGGTGCGGTAAATAAGTTGCGTAATCAAATTATCGTTCATATTTCTTCACCCGTGTTCCTTTACCCGTATTCCTTTACCCGAAGATCCCCTTGCGCGGGCGGACCTCCTTCACTTTGAACCCCGCTTCCGCGACGCATGCCGAAAGTTCCTCGTCGGAAAGCGTGCTCTCGACGAGGATCACTCCCCGCTTGTAGTTGGCCTTGGCGCCCGAAACGCCGCCGAGCAGCAACAATTTCTTCTCGGCGCGCTCCGCACACCGCTTGCAGCACATGTCCTCTACTTCGATCACTTTTTTCATCCCGCCCATCATAGCACAATTTCTTCATTTTGTAAACTTTTTTGGGGCGGTTCGCAAGAATTTTTTACAAATCGCTTGCCGTTTCCTGCGGAAGCGTGTATAATTGCAGTTGAATTTGTTTCGGAGGTGCCTCTATGCGCGCGCTTGCCATCAACGATATTTCATGCGTGGGAAAATGCTCTCTGACCGTCGCACTGCCCGTCCTTTCGGCCTGCGGTATCACCGTGGACATTCTCCCCACCGCCCTTCTCTCCACCCACACGGGCGGATTTACGGGGTACACCTTTCTCAATCTCGACGACGAGATGACGAAGATCTGCAGCCATTGGGAGACGCTCGGGCTGAAATACGACGTGATCTACAGCGGGTATCTCGGCAGCCGCGCGCAAATCGACTTCGTGAAGGGGCTGAAAAAGCGCTTCTTAAAGAGCGGCGGAAAGTTCGTCGTCGACCCCGTTTTGGGCGACAACTTTACCTTTTACAAGGGCTTTGACGCGGCGTTTGCGAGGGAGATGCTGTCGCTGTGCGCGATCGCCGACTACATCCTTCCCAACGAGACGGAGAGCTATCTTCTTACGGGGGAGCGGGACTTTACGAAAGCGCTCGCAAAACTCGCCGAAATCTGCCCCCATCCCGTCATTACGGGCGCCGACACGCCCGAAGGATACCGCATTTACTATTGGGAAAACGGCGAAAAGACCATGCGCCTGCACAAGGTGGAAGGCAACTTCCACGGCGCGGGAGATGTGTTCGCCGCGGCGTTTGCGGGGTGCATCGCCCGCGGTTGCTCGCTGAAGGGCGCGCTCGCCGTTTCGGCGGAATTTTGCACCCGCGCCATCGAGCGCACCGCCGTCGAAGTCACCGACAGGAAGTACGGCATCAACTATGAAAAAGAGCTGAGCATCCTGACGGACGCGTTCAAAAATATCTGAATTTGAAATGCGGAGATGCGGGGGGCGCAAGGCGGCTCCCCCTCTCTTTTTTCTTGCGGACGACCCATTTTTCTTGCGGAGCGGCGCTCTCCCCTCTCTTACGGGACAGCCTTTCCCCTCTCTTACGGGACATCCTTCTCCCCTTCCTTGCGGGACATCCTTCTCCCCTTCCTTGCGGGACATCCTTCTCCCCTTCCTTGTGGGCAGCCTTTCCCCCTTCCTTGCGGGGCGGAGGCGGAATGAAAAATTTCCCTGCAAAATTTCTTGCGGTATAGTTGCCTTATGCCGCATCGTTTGATATAATATAGACGACACCTGCGGTGTACGGAGTTCGGAGAGCGCGGTAATCCACAGTACAACTTCGGGAGCCCCCGTCGGGGAGGATAGGCAAGGTCTGTATGCAAATACGGAAAGTCTGATCTCTTTCCCGCCCGGCACCCACCTGCGAGAAGCGGGTTAACCATTTCCGAAATGCGGCACATGCGGATGTCTTTTTTTTGAAAATTTTGCGCCGACGGGGCAAAATCGGTTGCATGTTGACGCGGGATATGGTATAATCACGGAGTAGTTGTGCCGATCCCCGCCCCAAAACCGCAATCGTGCGGCCTGCAGAGCGGCCCGAACGGCGCCGCAGAGCAGCGGCTTGGGCTGCTGCAAAGCGAAAAATTTCATGGCCTTGTGGTCAAGCGGTTAAGACGGCGCCCTCTCACGGCGCAATCCCGGGTTCGATTCCCGGCAAGGTCACC
>CANRFD010000101.1 GCA_947629845.1 uncultured Clostridia bacterium | reverse complement strand
AAACTCGCCGATTGCTCGGATAAACGCCCCGAACTGTGCGAAATTTACATCGTCGAGGGCGACTCCGCAGGCGGCACCGCCAAGCAGGGGAGAGACAGACGTTTTCAGGCCATCCTGCCCCTCCGCGGCAAGATCTTAAACGTCGAAAAGGTGCGTCTCAACCGCGCCCTCGAGAACGCCGAAATAAAAGCGATGATCACCGCCTTCGGCTGCGGCATTTTAGACGACTTCGACGAGAGCAAGCTGCGCTACGACCGCATCATCTCCATGACCGATGCCGATGTCGACGGCGCCCACATCCGCATCCTGCTTCTCACCTTCCTGTTCCGCTACATGCGCCCGCTCATCGAGCACGGCCACGTCTATTCGGCAATGCCCCCGCTCTACAAGGCGAGCGTCAAGGGCAAGGAGGACGTGTATCTGTATTCGGAGGAAGAAAAGACGGCGTTCGACGCCTTGAACAACAACAAAGTGGAGTACCAGCGTTACAAGGGCCTCGGCGAAATGTCCACCGAACAGCTCTGGGATACGACGATGAACCCCGCCACGCGCACGCTCATCAAGGTCTCGATGCAGGACGCCGTGGAGGCGGACAAGATGTTCTCCGTCCTGATGGGGGAAAGCCCCTCCCTCCGCCGCCAATTCATCGAAGAAAACGCTACCCTCGTCACCGATTTGGACATCTGAACGCGTTACTCTTGTCCACCTCCGCGACGGAGAAGTCCTTGTCCACCTCCGCGGCGGACAGAAGTACTCTTGCCCACCCCTCGAGGGGTGGGTGGCACGCGCACGGCGCGTGACGGAAGGGGTGTCACATTGAACGATCTATACAATCCCCATCTTATTGATAACGCCAAATCATTGCGCAAGACAATGACGAAAGAAGAGAGAAAACTTTGGTACACGTTCTTGCGGTTTTTGCCTGTAAAATTTATAAGGCAAAGGGTGATAGGGAATTATATCGCGGATTTTTATTGTCCGTCAAAGAAGCTCATTTTGGAGTTGGACGGGTCGCAACATTATGAAGAAGCGCAAGCGCGATACGATGCCGAAAGAACGGAATTTTTTCACGAACACGGAATAACGGTAATGCGCATTTCAAATTACGAAATCGCGAAGGACTATGAAGGCGTAAAGAAAGCGATCCTTCACAGTATACAGTTGGAATAATACACCGCTATTCCCAAGCGACCCGCTCCCTTGCCCACCCCTCGAGGGGTGGGTGGCACGCGCCAAAGCGCGTGACGGAAGGGGTGTGATACCGCACCGCTATTCCCAAGCGACTTGCCCTCTTGCCCACCCCTCGAGGGGTGGGTGGCACGCGCCAAAGCGCGTGACGGAAGGGGTGTGATACCGTATCGCTATTCCTAAGCGACCCGCTCCCTTGCCCACCCCTCGAGGGGTGGGTGGCACGCGCCAAAGCGCGTGACGGAAGGGGTGTCATACAATCTCCACAAACTCAATACAAATCCCATAAAAGGAGCCGATTATGGCAAAACGAGAAACGAGCCCCGAGCTCACAGAAGAATTCAAAAAGACGCTGGAAATGACGAAGATCCTCGACGTTGAAGTCAACGACGAGCTCAAGCGTTCCTTCATCGCCTATGCGATGGCGGTGAACAAATCGCGCGCCATTCCCGACGTTCGCGACGGCTTAAAGCCCGTTCACCGCCGCATCCTCTACGCCATGCACGAGATGGGGCTGTATAACGACAAGGCCTACCGCAAGTGCGCGCGCATCGTCGGCGACGTCATGGGTAAATTCCACCCCCATGGCGACAGTTCGGTGTACGACGCCCTCGTCCGCCTCGCGCAGGACTTCTCCATCAACTTCCCGCTTGTCGACGGTCACGGCAACTTCGGTTCGGTGGACGGCGACCCGCCCGCAGCCATGCGTTACACCGAGGCAAGGCTCACCAAACTTGCGGCGGAAATGCTCCGCGACCTCGATAAGGAGACGGTGGACTTCTTCCCCAATTTCGACGGCATCGAAATGGAACCCGCCGTCCTCCCCGCCCGCTTCCCCAATCTGCTCGTGAACGGTTCGGACGGGATCGCCGTCGGCATGGCGACCAACATCCCGCCGCACAATTTGGCGGAAGTCATCGACGGCGCCATCGCCATGATCGACAACCCCGAGATCACCGTCGACGAACTCATGCAGTTCATTCCCGCGCCCGATTTCCCCACGGGGGGCGTCATCATGGGCAGGGGCGGCATCCGCAAGGCGTACCGCACGGGGCAGGGCAACATCGTCATCCGCTCCAAGTGCGAGATCGAGGAACACGGCACGGGCGCCAACGCCCGCTCCCGCATCATCGTCACGGAAATTCCCTATCAGGTGAACAAGGCCCAGCTCGTCGTGCAGATCGCGGACATGGTCAAGGATAAGCGCGTCGAGGGCATCTCGGACATCCGCGACGAAAGCGGCCGCGAGGGCATGCGCCTCGTCATCGAGTGCAAGAAGGACGCCAACGCACAGGTCGTTCTCAACACCCTCTACAAGCACACCAATCTGCAGATATCCGACGGCATCATCTTCTTGGCGCTCGTCGAAAACGGCACCGAGCCCCGCTACCTCTCCCTGCGCGACATCCTTTATTACTACCTCGAGCACCAGAAGGAAGTCATCGTCCGCAGAACCAAGTTCGACCTGCAAAAGACGGAGGAACGCGCCCACATCGTGGAGGGGCTCGTCCTCGCCCTCGCCAACATCGACGAGGTCATCCGCATCATCCGCGAAAGCGCCGATAAGAACGACGCCAACGCCAAACTCACGGGCGCCTTCGAGCTCTCCGATAAACAGGCCAACGCCATTTTGGAGATGCGCCTGCAGCGTCTCACCTCCCTCGAGGTGGAAAAGCTCAGGGAGGAGCTCGACGAATTGCACGCCACCATCGCCGACTTGAAGGATATCCTCGCAAGCGAGGCGCGCGTCCTCGACATCATCAAGACCGACCTTATCGCCATCAAGGGCAAGTACCCGAGCGAGAGAAAGACGGAGATCTCCGTCGACTACGGCGACATCGAGGACGCCGATCTCATCGACGAGGAGGACGTCGTCATCTCCATGACGCACGGCGGCTACGTCAAGCGCTTCCCCGTCGCCGAATACAGGGCGCAGAACCGCGGCGGCGTGGGCATCACGGGGCACCGCCCCAAGGACGACGACTTCGTCGAGCAGATGTTCGTCTGCTCCACCCATAACGACATCTTGTTCTTCTCCAACTTCGGCAAGGTATACTCCATCAAGGGCTACCAGATCCCCGAGGCCAACAGAACGGCGCGCGGCAGAGCCATCGTCAATCTCATGCAGCTCTCCGCCGGGGAGAAGATCGCCGCAATTTTGCCCGTCTACGAAAACGGCACGGGGTACCTCGTCATGGCGACCAAAAAGGGTCTCATCAAAAAGACGGCGACGAGCGAATTCGAGCGCATCATGAAGAGCGGCAAGATCGCCATCAAGATCAACGAGGACGACGAGCTCATCTCGGTGCAGTTCGCAGGCGGGGAGGACGAGATCATCGTCGCCTCCCGCTTCGGCAAGTGCATCCGCTTCAGCGAGACCGACGTCCGCCCGATGGGGCGCGATACGATGGGCGTCCGCGCCATCGACGTCGCCGAGGGCGACGCCGTCGTCGATATGCTCGTGCTCCGCGAGGGGTACGATATTCTCACCGTCTCGGAGAACGGCTACGGCAAGCGCACCGCACGGGAGGACTACCGGCTGCAGTCGCGCGCCGGCAAGGGCATCAAGGCGGGCATATTCAACGAAAAGACGGGTCTGCTCGTCAACATGAAGCAGGTGACGGACGATGACGACATCATGCTCGTCACCAGCGCGGGCATCGTCATCAGGATGCACGCGGAGAGCGTTTCGCACATCGGCAGGAACACCCGCGGGGTGCGTCTCATGACGGTGCGCGACGGCGTCGTCGCCACAGTCGCCGTCACGGAGAAGGACGACGCCGCAGAAGTGGAACTCCCCGACGAAACCGCCTCCGACCTCCCCCCCGAAGATACCGCAGACTCCCCTGACTCCTCCGATACCACCGACGAATAACCGCAGACTCCTCCGACACCGCTGACGAAACCTCCGATACCTCCGAAGAGTAACAGTTTCTCTCGGCTCCCCCCTTTGGGGGAGCTGTCGAGGCTCCGCCGAGACTGAAGGGGTTCTCGTCTATCTCCCCACCCCGCCACAAAATCACGTCATCCTGAGCTCCGTCGAAGGATGACCTTATTATAATGCGGACATCCCTCGACTACGCTCGGGATGACGTAATTTATACTGTGCGGACGTAATTATACTGCCCCCCCTTGCTTCCCCCGTCTGGGGCGCCGCAGGCGTGCCTTGCGCTGAAGCTCCGTCCCGCTCTGAAAGGCTTCCCCTTTTGCAAAGGGGAAGCTCCGCCGTAGGCGGTGATGGGGATTGAACCATAAAATCACGTCATGTCACCCCGCGCACACAAAATGTCATGTCGAGCGTAGTCGAGACATCTCTACCTTATTTTGAGATTTCTCGACTCCGCTTCGCTCCGCTCGAAATGACATCCGCCCCGCCATATAAATTACGTCATGTTGCCCCGCGCGCATCATTCGCCTACTAAGCGCGGCACGAGCCGTAGGCGAAGTAGCCACAGCCGACCGCACCCGCGGTCGGCTGTGTGTCGAAACATGACCTTATTTTACCGAAGTCCGAAAAAAATCTTCACTAAATATAGTGAAAAAGTGTCAGTCCCCTCTTGACAAGAAAAAACTCGTGCTATAATAGAAGTGGAAGGAGCAGAGCGGTAAGCTCTCCCCGAAGGGGAGGGCGCCGAGAAAAAATTGCTCTTCCCCGCGCCGCGCGCCCCTGCCCCCCGTCGGGGGGCAGGGGCGCGCGGCGCGGGGAAGAGCAAAAAGGTTCTT
>CANRFD010000100.1 GCA_947629845.1 uncultured Clostridia bacterium | reverse complement strand
AATCACGTCATGTTGAGCCACAGCCGACCGCACCCGCGGTCGGCTGTGTGTCGAAACATGTCCGCATTATAATCCCCCGCTCTCGCCCCGCCCCACAAACTCCCCCCCTGTGTAAATTCAGCGGCGTTTTCGTGTGCATTCGTAACCGCCTGCGGCCTCCGTCTTGACTTTCCCGCCCGCCCTTTTTACAATCGGTATCAGGAAAAATCTATCATACAGGGAGGCGCAAAATGAAATTCAAATGGCTTGCACTGCCTGCGGCGCTCGTCATGGCGGGCACGCTGGTGTTCGGCGCGGGGTGCGGCGAGGCCGCCAAGCCAGAGGTCACCGTGCAGGACGGCTACGTCTATGTGGACGGTGAAAGAACGGACATTCAGGTCAACGAACCGCACACGCCCGAGGTCACCGTGCAGGACGGCTACGTCTACGTGGACGGCCAAAAGACGGACATTCAGGTCAACGCCGCCGGGGAGACCCCGCAGGCGTCCGCCTTCGAGCTCTGGAAGAAAGACAACCCCGATTATGCCGGCACGGAGGCCGATTGGCTCGCGTGGCTCGACCGTCTCACCCACCCGCAGGAGGAAAAAATGCAGTACACTCTCATTGAAAACGGCGAATTTTCGGGCTCCGTCGTCTCCGGCACGGCGACGACGCAGAACGGCTCGCTCAAATTGCAGAACGCCGTGCTCCGCCTTGCGGAGGGCGTCGTGCTCCCGAGCGGCGATGGCGCCTCGTGGGAGGCGGAGATCGCGGGCACCCTGCTCACGGGCTCGGCGACAAGCGCGCAGATCCTCGTCGGCGAACCCTTCACCGACCTTGGCCGCGTGTACCTCGGCGTCAACAAGGGCAAAAAAATGCTCTACCTCGGCGTCCGTCTCAACACCGTCTACGTCAACTTCGGTTGGGTGATGGAGAGCGGCGCCTTCTTCAACTCCAAGCATACCTATAAAGTCGGCCTGCGCAACGGCGAATACTACCTCTCCGTGGACGGTGCGGCAAGCAAGCCCATGACGGAGATCAACTTCAATCAGGAGAAGAGCGACTGGCCGGAAAGCCCCGCGCAGAACTCGGCCGATCTCAACACGCTCATCCGCACCGTCGCCGCACAGGACGCCGTCGAAATGACGGGTCTCGGCGCGTCGGGCTTCACATGGAACGCCGATATCCAAACCTTCACCGTCACGACCTCGGCGCCCGTGGAATACAGACGTCTCCTCGTCCATCCCCTCGCGAACACGAAGATCTTCTACCTCGGCTCCTCCATCACCTACGGCTATGCCTCGGGCGGCGCCGCCTTCGGCGAGATCATTCACGACCTGACGGGCAACCCCTTCCAAAAGGAGGCCGTCTCGGGCACGACGCTCGTCGACAACGAAACAAGCTCTTACGTGCAGCGTTTGCGCAATTTCGACTTTTCGCAGAACCCCGATTTCCTCGTCGTCCAGCTCTCCACCAACGACTTCTCGCAGGGAAAGCCGCTGGGCTCTGTGCAGGACGGCACGGCGTCGTCGGGCTTCAATACGTCCACCGTCTCGGGCGCCATCCAGTATATCATCGCCTACGCCAAGGAACAGTGCCCCACCTGCAAAGTCGTGTTCTATACAGGCACCGTTTCGGACAAATGGGGTTATAAAACGGCATATGAGAACTACATCAACGGCGACTTCAAGAAGATCTGCGAAAAGTGGGAAATCGAGCCTCTCGACATCTTCCACACGCGCTACACGAACTTTACTTTCTTCTGGAACGACGACATCCACCCGACGCTCGAGGGCTACACATTCGGCTGGACGCCCCTCTTCATGCAGTACTTCCGCGACCACCTCTGATCCCCTGCCCCCTTGCGCCGAAGTCCCCGCGCAGCCTGTCCACCCCCTTGCTTCCCCCCTTTGGGGCGCCGCAGGCGTGCCTTGTGCTGAAGTACCCGCGCAGCGGGGGATAGGGGTTCCCGCCTTCCGCGTCATTCTGAAGCGTAGCAAATTGCCCCCTCCACAGAGGGGGCAATTTGCGTAGCGAAGAATCCCGAACAACGAAGTCCGCCCACCCCCTTGGCTCCACCCCTTTGGGGGAGCTGTCACGTAGTGACTGAAGGGGTTTTCGCCCTTCCCCGCGCCCGTCTTGGCTCCCCCTCGAGGGGGAGCTGTCGAGGCTCCGCCGAGACTGAAGGGGTGTCGCATGATCACGCCCACCTTACCTCCCGCTTCCCCCTTTTGAGCCTCCTCCTCATTCCGAGGCTCCGCAGGAGCCGAGTGAATCTTCCCCCATCAACCGCTTCGCCCCTCCGCCCCGATATCTTGCCCTCCCCCTGCGTAAGGGTAGAGCGGCGCACCATGCTCAACAGCCCTGTGGGCTGTGCCCCGCGCGCACTATTCGCCTACTAAGCGCGGCACGTAGTAGCGCGCCGCGACAGGAGGCGTGGCCTCGCCGACGGGGATTGCGGCGGTACCTGCCGCCGTAATCAGGGGTAGGGGTGGGGGTACACCATAACCCCCGCGCACAAGTCACGTCATCCCCCACCAACTTTATTGCATAAAAAAATGGAACGCAAGTCTGTTCAACTTACGTCCCACTTGGCGCAGAGAGGGGGATTTGCGCCTTTGGCGGCGCGCCCCGGTGCACAGCACACCGTGCTGTGCAGTTTGCGGCATACGTTTCCGTCCCCGTTCAATTCGCCCGCAAACCGCTCGCTCCCGCTCGCGCCTCCACCTTCAAATCCCCCTCCGGGTAGGAAATCAAAAGGCGGGAAGAGGGCGCAAGCCCTTTTCCCGCCATTGGCGCAGAGAGGGGGATTTGAACCCCCGGTAAGCTTTTGACCTACACACGATTTCCAATCGTGCTCCTTAAGCCGCTCGGACATCTCTGCAAAAGACAATAGCATTTTACACGAAATGCCCGCAAAAAGCAACCGTTTTCGCCGTCTTTTGCAAAGAAATTTTGTTATTTGAGATACAGCCCCGTCTCGTTGGCGTCGAGGGTGAGCGTCGTTTCCGCCTTGGGGTCGTTCTGCACGATGTACTTGGCAAGGAGCGTCTCGGCGTGCGACTGCAAAAAGCGTTTCAGCGGCCTTGCGCCGAACACGGGGTCGTAGCCGTTGTCGGCGATGTAGGCCTTTGCCCGCCCCGTCACCTCGAGCGAGAGGTGCAAAGCGCCCATGCGTTCCCGCAGCCGTGCGAGCAAAATGTCCACAATGGCGTCGATATTCTCCTGCGTGAGCGGCTTGAACATGATGATCTCGTCGAGCCTGTTCAAAAATTCGGGGCGGAAGGAGCGCTTGAGCAGCTCCTGCACCCGTTCGCGGGCGGCCGCCGAGATCTCCCCGTCCTCGATGCCGTCCATGATGAAGTCGGAGCCCAAATTGGACGTCAGAATGATGATGGTATTCTTGAAGTCCACCGTCCTGCCCTGCGAATCCGTCACCCTGCCGTCGTCGAGGATCTGCAGCAGAATGTTGAAAACGTCGGGGTGCGCCTTTTCGATCTCGTCGAAGAGCACGATGGAGTACGGTCTGCGGCGGACGGCCTCGGTGAGCGTGCCCCCCTCTTCGTAGCCGACGTATCCCGGAGGCGCGCCGACGAGGCGGGAGACGGAGAACTTCTCCATATATTCGCTCATGTCGATGCGGACGATATTCTTTTCGTCGTCGAAGAGATTTTCGGCGAGCGACTTTGCAAGCTCGGTCTTGCCCACGCCCGTGGGGCCGAGAAAGAGGAAGGAGCCGATGGGGCGGTTGGGGTCGGAAATGCCCGCCCGTGCGCGCAAAATGGCCTCGGAGACCTTCTGCACCGCCTCGTCCTGCCCCACCACGCGTCTGTGGAGCTCGTCCGCAAGGCGCAGCACCTTGGCGCGTTCCCCCTCCTTCAGGCGGGAAACGGGAATGCCCGTCCAGCGAGCGACGATCTTCTCGATCTGCTCCTCTGTCACTTCGTCCTGCAGAATGGCGTCCTCCCCCTTGCCCTTGCGCTCCGCCAGCTGCTTTTCGAGGGCGGGAAGTTCGCCGTATTCGATGCGCCCCGCGCGGTCGTAGTCCCCCGCCGTCTTGGCGGTCTCCAGCTCGCCACGCAGGCGGTCGATCTTCTCCTTGAGCTCCTTTTCGGTGCGGATGGCGGCCTTCTCGTCCTCCCACTTGGCCTTCATGGCGTCGAATTTTTCCTTGCAGTCGGAGAGCTCCTTGCGCAGCGTCCCGAGGCGGGCGGCGGAGAGGTTGTCCGTCTCCTTTTCGAGGGCGTTTTCCTCCACCTCGAGCTGAACGATGCGGCGGTGCAGCGCGTCCATTTCGGCGGGCATGGAGTCGATCTCCGTGCGGATCATGGCCGCGGCTTCGTCCACGAGGTCGATGGCCTTGTCGGGCAGGAACCTGTCGGTGATGTAGCGGTTGGAGAGGTTGGCGGCGACGACGAGGGCGTCGTCGTGAATGCGCACGCCGTGGAAAATTTCAAACCGCTCCTTGAGCCCGCGCAGAATGGAGACGGTGTCCTCCACCGTGGGCTCCTGCACGAGCACGGGCTGGAAGCGGCTCTCCAAAGCGGCGTCCTTTTCGATGTATTTGCGGTATTCGTCGAGGGTGGTCGCGCCGATGCAGTGCAGTTCGCCGCGCGCGAGAAGGGGTTTTAAGAGATTGCCCGCGTCCATCGCGCCCTCCGATTTCCCCGCGCCGACGACGGTGTGCAGCTCGTCGATGAAGAGCAGAATGCGCCCCTCCGACTTTGCGACCTCCGCCAGCACCGCTTTCAGCCGCTCCTCGAACTCCCCGCGGTACTTTGCGCCCGCGATGAGCGCCCCCATATCGAGGGAAAAGAGCGTTCTGTTCTTCAAACTCTCGGGCACGTCGCCCGAGACGATGCGCCGCGCCAGCCCCTCGGCGATGGCCGTCTTGCCGACGCCGGGCTCGCCGATGAGCACGGGGTTGTTCTTGGTCTTGCGGGAGAGGATGCG